>DASYFQ010000135.1:0-9216 GCA_036498345.1 Steroidobacteraceae bacterium | reverse complement strand
ATCCACCTCTGTCCACGCGCTGCGCAGTTCGCGCAGCGTGTCCGGACCCAAGGTTGTGAATGTCAGCAGTCCGTGCGGCGCGAGCACGCGGCGGAACTCCGCGAAGACCAGGTCGGGATTGCACCACTGCAGCATGAGATTGCTGAGAATCAAGTCCACGCTGCCGTCCGCCAGAGGTAGCCGTTCGGCGTCCGCACACACCCGGGCAAAACGGCGCAGCCAGGATTGCTGGCGTCCGGCGGCATGCAGCATGCGGGGGGAGAAGTCCACGGCGATGACTCGTGCCTTTGGGTAACGACGTATAAGTGCACGCGAAGCATGCCCAGTGCCCGCACCGGCATCCACCACCACACGCGGTGTCAACGCCATCCAATCGAGGCGTGCCAGCAGATCGTCGCGCACCTGGGCGTGCAGGACGGCCGCGCCGTCAAATGTCCCCGCGGCGCGATCGAAAGAGCGCCGCACCCGGCGGGTATCGAGCGCGTAGGCCGTGACACTGTCCCGCTGGGGGCCATCCGGCGCGGATTCACCGGGTGCGTTCACGCCGTCGCCGCGTTGCTCTCCGCGACCTGCAGGTGGTCGGCCGGCACGCCGGCCGGCGGTTGGCCGGCCCCGGGTTCGGCCGTGATGTTCAGCCGCCGGAACAGGTTTTGATCGTGCTCGGTGTCCGGATTGCCGGTGGTCAGGAGCTTCTCGCCATAGAAAATGGAGTTGGCGCCGGCGAGGAAACACAGCGCCTGTAGTTCGTCGTTCATCTCGCTGCGGCCCGCGGACAGACGCACGTGGCAACGCGGCATGAGGATGCGCGCCACGGCGACGGTGCGGACGAAATCAAAGGGATCCAAAGCCGCCGCGTTTTCCAGCGGCGTGCCGGGGACTTTCACGAGCTGATTGATGGGCACGCTTTCCGGATGCTCGGGCAGGGTCGCGAGAATGTGCAAGAGCTCGGCCCGATCCTGCGGCTCTTCGCCCATGCCGACAATCCCGCCGCAGCAGACATTCATCCCCGCATCGCGCACCGCCTTGAGCGTGTCCAGCCGATCCTGGTAGGTGCGGGTGCTGATGATTCTCTTATAGTACTGCGGCGAGGTATCGAGATTGTGGTTGTAGTAGTCGAGGCCGGCGTCCTTGAGTTCCCGCGCCTGTTCCGGGGCGAGCATGCCGAGAGTCGCACACGTTTCCATTCCCAAGGATTTCACTTCCCGGATCATGGCGATCACCTTGCGCAGATCCTTGGGTTTGGGGGATCGATAGGCCGCCCCCATGCAGAAGCGGGTTGCGCCCGACTCCCTGGCGGCGCGCGCGCGCGCGGCAACCTCCTCGAGCTCGAGCAGATCCTGCGCTTCCAAGCCTGTGTCGAAGCGCACGCTCTGCGGGCAATAAGCGCAATCCTCAGGACAGGCCCCGGTCTTGATGCTGAGCAGCGTGCTGATCTGCACGGTGTTCGGCACTTGAAAGCGCCGGTGCACGGTTTGCGCCCGGAAGACCAGGTCCATGAAGGGCAAAGCGAAGAGTTCTTTTACTTCCGCAAGCGTCCAATCAGTGCGTACTGTCACAAATACCTCGTGAGATTGCGGCATCTCTCGCGCCGGGGGCGGCCGTAGGGGGAGAGCATCGCCGCGGGCGGGCCAAGTATTCTGCGCCTCGTAATCTTAGTCAACCAAGATTGCCCGTTATGGTTGACGAGTCGGACGGGGGATTGCCTCGTCCTTGGGGATCGGCACCATTTGCAGCGGGGAATCGGCCCAGGCGGCAATCGCGTCCTCGCAGTACGCGGCGTCATAGGGTCCACGGGCCGATTTGTCGGGCGAATAGTTCTCGCATTCCATCGACAGCGCTCTCAATTGCTCGGGCGTCAGTCGCGCGATGGGAGGGCTGTGGATGAGTCTCGGCTCGCTCGGCTGTCGTTTCGGCACGGCGGGCTGTCCGGAATCGCGATCGCAACCGCCCAAGGAGATGAACGCCATCAATAGAATGCATGTCGTTTTAGCGGCGTTCACGGCGTGAGACGTCACTTGAGGGCGAACAGATATTCAAGTGCCATGCCGATGAATACGGCCATTCCGAAATAATTGTTGTTGAGGAAGGCGCGAAAGCAGGCGTCGCGATCACGCGAGCGTATCAACCACAGCTGGTAAACGAAGAACGCCGCCCCCACCCATAAACCGATGCCGTACCAATAACCCAGATGGATCATGCGTCCGACGAGATACAGCGACAGCAAGGTCATGACCTGCAGCACGGCGATGATGTGACGATCCGAATCGCCGAACAGAATGGCCGTCGACCGCACGCCGATTTTGATGTCGTCGGCGCGATCCACCATCGCATAAATAGTGTCGTACACGGTGACCCACAGCACATTGGCGAGCAGCAGCAGCCAGCCGACCCGCGGCACTTGCTCGAGCTGCGCCATGAATGCCATGGGTATTCCCCAACCGAACGTGAGGCCGAGGTACATCTGCGGTACCGACAAGAAGCGTTTGACGAAGGGGTAGCTGATCGCGAGAAATCCGCCAAACACCGCCAGCAGCAGCGTCGAGCGGTTGAGCTGCAGCGCCAGCATCAAGGCCGTCATGGACAGCACGGCGAACAGCATCAAGGCCTCGAGCGTCGAGATGCGTCCCGCGGCCAATGGCCGATCCTTGGTGCGCGCCACATGCGGGTCGAAGCTGCGGTCGGCGTAATCGTTGATGGCGCAGCCGGCTGAGCGCATGAGTACGGTTCCGACCACGAAAATGATGAAGATACGCGGGTTCGGTTTGCCGCGGCCGCTGATCCACAATGCCCACAAGGTCGGCCAGAGCAGCAGCCAGATGCCGATCGGACGGTCCAAGCGCATGAGGCGCGCATAGTCCCGCAAGCCGCTCAGGATTCTCGGCAGCTCGTGAGTGGTGAACGGGTGGAAGCGTACGCGATAGGCCATCCATCGCCAGCGTTCGGCAGTCCGCTCGATCAACTCGACCCCTGAGCGCGGCAGCGGCACGTTTGAGGGCCTTACACGCGGCCTATGGCGGGCAAGAACAGCTCTTGCATCAGCATCGGGGCGCTGCGCAATGACACTCGCGAGCGGCGCGCCCAAAGGCCCGCCGGCCTGACCTCGGCGTCGCGCAGTGCGCGCGCCGTCACAGGTTCCTCGACCGGCAGCCACGCGTACTCGTACGAACTGCGCTCGACCCCCGACAAGTCGCTCAGCGTTTCGCCCAACGCGGAATCGCCGAGCTCGGCCAGCCAGGGGTGAGTGCACAGAGTGGAGTCGGGCATGATGGTTTGCGCGAACACCCACACCCGCTCGCCGCAGCACATTTCAACGTCTCGAAACAAGCCGGCGTTGTCCGTCGCACCCAGCGCCGACCGGTGCGCGGCGCCGAGCAATCCGGTCCACTGATCCACCAGCCGCAAGGCGAAGCGCTCGCCGCACGCCGCTTTCATGCGCAGCGTGAGCAGGCCCTTGCCGATCAACCAGGGGCGCACGTGCGCATCCACGGTCAACTGTCCCAGGCGCTCGGCGGGGAGCCACTGAATGGATTCGACGCTGCGCGTTATTCCGGCGGTCATAGGCCATTCTACCCGACGCGCCCGTATTGCTCCGCATGCCCTACCCAACGGCTGATGAGCGGCGCCACGTGCAGAGGCCAATCATGCAGCAGCGCTTCGGCCGCGATCTGCACCCGGGGCAGTAAATCGGCGTCGCGTAATAAATCGGCAACACGCATCTGCGCGAGGCCGGTTTGACGCGTGCCGAGCAATTCGCCGGGACCGCGCAATTCCAGATCGCGCCGCGCGACCTCGAAACCGTCGTTGGTATCGCGCATCACCGCCAGCCGCTCGCGCGCCAGCGACGACAGCGGCGAGCGATACAGCAAGAGACAGGAGCTAGCATGCTGGCCGCGGCCGACTCGGCCGCGCAGCTGATGCAGCTGCGCGAGTCCCATGCGTTCGGCATTCTCGATGACCATGAGTGTGGCGTTCGGCACATCGACGCCGACCTCGATCACCGTCGTGGCCACCAGCAGCTGAATTTTTCCGTCCTTGAAGCGCCGCATGATGCTTTCCTTCGCGGAAGGCGGCATGCGGCCGTGGACCAGTCCGACCCGCAGGTCCGGCAGCGCGGCGGCCAGCGCAGCGGCGGTTTCCTCCGCGGCCTGGTAGGGCATTTCCTCGGATTCATCGATCAGCGGGCAGACCCAGTACGTCTGCCGCCCCTCGAGACAGGCGGTTCTGATTCGCTGCACCACCTCGTCGCGACGCGCTTCGGCGAGCACCACGGTCTTCACGGGCGTGCGTCCCGGCGGCAGCTCATCGATCGCGGAGACGTCGAGGTCGGCATAGGCGGTCATTGCCAGAGTGCGCGGAATGGGCGTCGCGGTCATGATCAATTGATGCGGCTGATGGCCGTCGGCGGCGCCCTTTTCGCGCAGACTCAAGCGTTGATGCACGCCGAAGCGATGCTGTTCATCGACGATGACCAGGGCGAGCGCGGAGAATTCGACGCTCTCCTGAAACAGGGCATGCGTGCCGACGACGATGGACGCATGTCCCGCGCGAATGCCCTCGAGGGCGGCACTGCGTGCCTTGCCGGTTTGCCGCCCGACCAACAGAGCCACGGCCACGCCCAGAGGCTCGAACCAACGCCGAAAATTTTGCGCATGCTGGTCGGCCAGAAGCTCGGTCGGCGCCATCAGCGCCACTTGTCGGCGGGTCTCTACGGCCTGAGTCGCGGCCAGCGCCGCGACCAGGGTTTTGCCGCAGCCGACATCGCCCTGCACCAGGCGCAGCATGGGTTTGCCCTGTTTGAGGTCGCGCTCGATCTCGGCCAGCACTCGTTGTTGCGCTCGCGTCAATTTGAACGGCAGCGCGGCCAGCAAGCTCGCCTTGAGTGCACCATTTGATTCCAAGGGCCAGCCGGGATCGCTCTGAATGCGCTGTCGCAGCAACTTGAGCGACAATTGATGCGCGAGCAATTCCTCGAAGGACAGTCGGCGCTGCGCCGGATGTTTCCCGCTCAACAGCAGATCCACGGGGGCGTCGGCCGGCGGGCGATGCACGTAGAGCAACGCATCGCGCAGGGACGGCAGGCGCGAATCGGCCAAGACGGATGCGGGCAACCAGTCTTCGATGTCGCCTACGCCCGCTTGGTCGAGCGCCTTGCCGATCAATAGACGTAAGCGTCCCTGGGTGACGCCCTCGGTCAGCGGATAAATCGGAGTGAGATGTTCCTCCGGCGCCGTCGCGGCATTCGGGTCGATCCGCCGATATTCCGGATGGACGATTTCCAGGCCCTTGAGGCCGCGGCGCGCTTCGCCGAAGCAGCGTACGCGCGCGCCGCGCGCGAGACCCTTCTGTTGCTGCGCCGTGAAATAAAAAAAGCGCAACGTAAGAAAGCCCGAGCCGTCGGCGATCTTGCACAGCATCTGGCGCCGCCCGCGAAAGATCACTTCGGTGAGCAATATCTCGCCCTCCACTGCCGCGCGCTGTCCGGCGCGCAGCTCGCCCAAAGGGACCACTCGCGTGCGGTCTTCGTAACGCAACGGCAGTAGGAACAAGAGATCCTGAGTGGTGTGCACGCCCAAGGCGTGCAACCGTTCGGCGAGCGCATCGCCGACGCCGTGCAGCACCGTGACCGGCTTAAGGCTGATCAAAGAGGGCTCGATCACAGAGCGACAATGCACTCCACTTCGACCTGGGCTCCGCGCGGCAGAGCGGCCACGCCGACGGCAGCGCGCGCAGGATAGGGCTCGCGGAAATATTCGGCCATGACCTTGTTGACGAGTCCGAAGTGAGCGAGGTCGATCAAGAAGACCGTCGCCTTGACGACGTCGTCGAAGGTCGCGCCGGCCGCCACGACAATGGCCTTCAGGTTCTCGAAGACCTGGCGCACCTGCGCTTCCATGTCGCCTTTGACCAGTTCCTTGGTCGCGGGGTCCAGCGGAATCTGACCGGACACCCAAATGGTGTTGCCCACCCGCACCGCCTGCGAATAAATGCCGATGGCGGCCGGCGCGTTGGGGGTCGAGATGATTTGTCTGCTCATGATTTTCCGTGGCAATTTGATGTGGATGGCCGGCAGCTCAAGCCAAAGTGCGAAATACCCGCTGCACGTCCGGCATGCGCCGGATGGTTTTGATGACTCGCGCCAGATGTTTGCGATCGCGTACCTGGAGCTGAAATTTGAGAGAGGAGCTGCCCACGTCGCGTTCTTCCAACGACACCTGATCAATATTCGTTTCAGTTCCCGCGATGCTCGAGGCGACCGCCGCCAGCACGCCCACCCGGTTATTGATTTCCAGCTGGATCTCGCAACTGAACAGCCGGCCTTCCGTCGCTTCCCAGGCAACCGACAGCCACTTATCCGGCTGTTTGCGGTACTCGGCGAGGTTACCGCAATTCTGCCGATGAATCATTACGCCGCGGCCGGCGCTCAAGTAGGCCATGATGGGATCGTTCGGGATGGGGAAGCAGCAGCGTGCGTATGTGACCAGCAGCCCCTCGGTGCCGGCGATCATCAGCGGGCCGCTGTTCCCTCCGGTGTGCTCCCCGCCGTCGCGCGCCGGTTGCAGACGCCGCGCAACCAAGGGAGCCAGGCGCTCGCCCAGACCGATTTTTTCGTACAACTCGGCGGCGTCCTTCAAGTTCAGCTCTTTGACGACCGCGTCGATTTCCGCCGCCGGAATCTTCTTCAGATTGAGCGAAAATTCTTCGAGCGCCAGCCCCAGCAGGCGCCGGCCGAGCTCCAGAGCTTCGCCGCGCTTCAGATTCTTCAAGTACGTCCTGATCGCGGCACGCGCCTTTGCGGTCACCAGGAAGCTCGACCAGGACGGATTCGGCGTCGCGCCCTTCGCCGTGATGATCTCCACGGTCTGTCCGTTGCGCAGCGGCGTACGCAGAGGGACCAAGCGCCGGTCGACCTTGGCGGCCACGCAGCGATTACCCACATCGGTGTGGATGGCATAGGCAAAATCCACCGCGGTCGCGCCGCTCGGCAGCCGCAGGATCTTTCCCTTGGGAGTGAACACGTAGACCTTGTCCGGGAACAAATCGACTTTGACGCTCTCCAGGAACTCCTCGGAGCTGCCGCCTTCTTGAATCTGCACCAGGCTCGCCAGCCATTCGCGCGCGCGGTCGTGTTCGATGCCGCCGAAGGTGTCGCCGCCGGATTTGTACTTCCAATGCGCGGCGATTCCGGACTCCGCAACGCGATGCATTTCCTCGGAGCGAATCTGCACTTCGATGGGTATGCCGTTGGGCCCGAACAACGTCGTGTGCAGCGACTGGTAGCCATTGACGCGCGGGATGGCGATGTAGTCCTTGAAGCGTCCCGGCATAGGCTTGTAGACGCTGTGGACGAGACCCAATGTGCGGTAGCAGGTATCGGCGCTGTCGACGATGATGCGAAAGCCGTATACGTCGACCATCTCGTTGAGGGAGATGCCCTTGGTCTGCATCTTCTTGTAGATGCTGTAAAGATGCTTCTCGCGGCCTTCCACACCGCCGGCGATCTCGGCCTTCTTGAGCGCGCCTTTGAACGTCTCGGCGATCTTGCCGATGAATTCCTTTTGATTACCGCGCGCCCGTTTCAATTCCCGTTCGAGGACTTTGTAACGATAGGGATACAGAGCTCGGAAGCCCAGGTCCTCGAGCTCGAGCTTGACCGCGTAGAGCCCGAGGCGCTCGGCGATCGGCGCGTAGATCTCCAAAGTCTCCCGGGCACTGCGGCGGCGCTTGACCGGCGGCATCACCCCGAGGGTGCGCATGTTGTGCATGCGGTCCGCGAGCTTGACCATGATGACGCGGATATCGCGCACCATCGCCAGGAGCATTTTGCGGAAACTTTCGGCCTGAGCTTCTTGGCGATTCTTGAACTGAATCTGATCCAGCTTGCTGACGCCGTCGACCAATTCGGCCACGACCTGGCCGAAGATCGATGCTATCTCGGCCTTGGCGGTTGGCGTGTCTTCGATGACATCGTGCAGGATGGCCGCGACCAACGTGTCGGCATCCAAACGCAGGTCGGCGAGAATGTCGGCCACCGCGACCGGGTGGGTGATGTAGGGCTCGCCGGAGACGCGCTTCTGGCCGCGGTGCTTTTCAGCGCCGAAATCATAAGCTTCGCGCACCCGCTCGACTTGAGCGGGCGACAAATAGGCTTCGAGTTTGTCTAAGAGCTGACTGATCCCGGTGGACCGTCTTCCACCGGGTAGGAAACCGAGTATGGAAGACGCATAGTCCATCGTCGCTCTTAAGGGAGGCCGGTCTTGGCTAGTCCCCTAGGCCGAGTTGCGGTGCGCGGAAATCCGACGGCATGTCGAGCTCGCTCACCGGCTGCTGTACCGGCTCTTCGGGCTCTTCCAACATTTCGAGCGTTATATTCCCGGCGGCAATCTCGCGCAGCGCCACCACAGTCGGCTTGTCGTTTTCCCATTCCACGGTGGCTTCCGCCCCGTTTGCCAGGCGCCTGGCGCGCTTCGCGGCCAACAACACCAGGTTGAACAGATTGGGTTCGTTCTGCAGGCAGTCTTCGACTGTGATTCGCGCCATGATCTAGGGTTCCAATAAAGGGATTGTAAGGATAGCAGAAAACCCCGGCATCGGGCCAAATCTGCGGTTCTAGGCCTGCTGCAGCAGTTCCGCCGCCAAGCGCACCACTTCGGGTCGTTGCGCGATCAAATGGCTGCCGCGATCCTCGACGACGGCCTGCAAGTCCTCGAGCGCCCGTTCAAAGCGGTCGTTGATCACGACGTGGTCGAATTCGGACCAATGCGCGATATCACGCGCGGCGTCCTTGAGTCTTCGCTGAATCACCGCATCCGAATCGGTGCTGCGCGCTTTCAGCCTCTGCTCCAGGGAGCCGCGCGATGGCGGCAGAATGAAAATGCTGCGTGCCTCGGGCAGACGGGCGCGCACCTGTGCGGCGCCCTGCCAATCGATTTCCAATAACAGCTGCTCGCCGTTCGCAAGCGCTTCCTCGACGGCGCGTACCCCGGTACCGTAGCAGTTGTCGAAAACCTGGGCGTGCTCGAGAAACTCGCCCTGCGCGACCATCTCGGCAAAACGCTCCATGGTCACGAAATGGTAATCGCGCCCCGGAATCTCGTTCGGCCGCGCCTTGCGCGTGGTGTAGGACACGGAAAAGCGAATGCGCGGCTCGCGCTCCATCAACGCCTTGACCAAGCTCGTCTTGCCGGTGCCCGACGGTGCCGAAACCACGTAAAGGCG
>DASYFQ010000134.1:0-10219 GCA_036498345.1 Steroidobacteraceae bacterium | reverse complement strand
GATAATGACATCGTTGAAGGAGTCCCGGATCATATCCAGATCGTTTGAATAGCAGCCGCTGATGAATCCGGCCAGATTGGCGCTCGCCCAAACGAAATCCGAACGCGTGATGTCGGTCTTGAGGATGGCGCGCGCCTCGCGGGTGCCGAGATACATATGCGGATGCGCGAGAACACAGCGCAGCGAGGGCGGAACGGGAATCTGTTTCACCCGCGGATGATCGATGCCGACGGTGAGCGTCAACCCGCCGAACAGGCAGGGTGCGATATTATCGATGTGCGCGGAACCGCTTGCGACGATTTCCCCCTCCATCGCATACTTGAGCAGCTGCAGCCGCGGCAGCGGTGAGTCCAACAGCGCATTCGCGGCCACCACCGCCGCCACCGCGGAAGCCGCCGATCCGCCCAATCCGGACCCGAGCGGAATCCCCTTTTCGATATCCATTTCAAAGCCGAAATCCAGCGCGAGGGCAGCGTGCATGGCCTGCACCGCCCGACCCGCAGTATTCTGCGCCGGGTTGACCGGCAAATCGCCCGCGATCCCGGTGATCGAGCGGATGTGCACACCGGGCTCGTCGATGCGCCGCAAGCGCACTTTGTCGCCGACGGCCTCCACCGTGTGGCCGAGAATATCGAAGCCTATGGCGACGTTGGCAACGGTGGCGGGCGCGAACGCGGTGACATCGGTAAGCATTACAGGTGTGCCCCCAGATAGGCGGATAAGCGCAACAGATCCGAGAATACGCCGGCCGCCGTCACCTCCGGACCCGCACCCGGACCCTGCACGATCAACGGGTTGTCGCAGTACCGGCGGGTCGCGAATCTCACGACATTGTCGGTCAGCGCAATATTCGCGAATGCATGCTTGGCGTCCAGACGCATCAATCCCACGGTGGCCTTGCCATCCTCATCGACCCGGCCGACGTAGCGCAGGACTTGGCTTTTCTGCCGGGCATCGTCCAACATCGCCGCCATCGTGGCGTCGAATTCCGGAAGGCGCGCCATGAATTCATCGACGCTGCACTTCTCGAGCGCCTTCGGCACCAGCCCTTCCACGTGCACATCCTCCATCTCCAAGGTCAGGCCCATTTCTCGGCCCAGGATGATGAGCTTGCGGGCGACGTCCATGCCCGACAGATCGTCGCGCGGATCGGGCTCGGTGTAGCCCTTGGCCTTGGCGGCCCGCACGATGGATGAAAACGTCTCGCGGCCGTCGAATACATTGAACAAGTACGCCAGCGTGCCGGAGAAGATGCCTTCGATGCGCGTGATTTCATCGCCGGTTTCGCGCAGGTCGCGCAGCGTCTGGATGATGGGCAGGCCGGCGCCTACCGTGGCTTCGTACAAATAATGCGTGCCCGCCGCGCGCCGCGCCTCCTGCAAAGCGCGGTAGTACGGCAGCGTGCCGCTGTTGGCTTTCTTGTTGGGCGTCGCGATGTGAATCCCGCGCTTCAGCCAGGCCACGTAGTTCATGGCGACATCGGCGCTCGCCGTGCAATCGAGGATGGCCGTGTGCGGTATGTAGTCCGCCTGCACGTGAGCGGCGAATTTCTCGAGATCCAACGGCTCTCCCGCCTCCGCCAAGCGCTCCGGCCAGCGATCGAGATCGACCGCCGTCTCTTCCAGCAGCATGCGTTTGGAACTCGCGATCGCGCGTACCCGCAAGTCCAGATTGAGCGCGCGTAAACGCTCGATTTGCGTCCCGATCTGGGCCAGCAGCACGCGGCCCACCGTACCCGGTCCGATCAAGCCGATCGACAGCGTGTTCGGCGACAAATAAAAGGCAGCATGCACCGCGCGCAGCGCCTTGGCGGCCACCTTGCCATCCACCACCACCGAGATATTTCGCTCCGAGGCGCCCTGGGCGATCGCCCGCACGCTGATGGCCGCATCGCCCAGCGAGTTGAATACGTTCGCCGCCACGCCGTGCGCACCGGCCATGCCGTCGCCGACCACCGCCAGGATGCTCATCCCCAAGTCCATTTGCACATGCTGGATTTGTCCGTCGCGCAATTCCACATCGAAGGCACGCCGCACGGCCTCCTCGGCGCGTACTGCCTGCGCCTCCGGGATGGCGAAGCAAATCGAATGCTCCGAACTGCCCTGGGATATCAAGATCACCGAGATGCCCGCATCACGCAGCGCGCCAAACAAGCGATTCGCGGTGCCGGGTACACCGATCATGCCTGCGCCTTCGAGGTTGATCAGCGCAACCGGGTCGATGGTCGTGATGCCCTTGACCTTGAGCGCCGAGACCGGGTTGGCACAAATCAACGTGCCGCGCTTTTCCGGCGCGAACGTGTTGCGGATGTAGATGGGAATGTCACGCGCGACCGCCGGTTCCATGGTCTGCGGGTGGATGACCTTGGCGCCGAAGTAAGCGAGTTCCATGGCCTCGTTATACGACAGCTGATCGATGACCTGGGCATTCGGCACCAAGCGCGGATCGGCCGACAGCACGCCGTCGACATCGGTCCAGATGATGATTTCCGCGGCGCTCAGCAAGGCGCCGAAGATGGAACCGGAAAAATCGCTGCCGTTGCGGCCCAAGGTGGTCTGAATGCCCTTGATGGTGCTCGCCACGAAACCCGTCACGACCAGACGGCCGGTGAAGCCCGGCGGTACGAGCCGCCGAAGATTCGCTTCGCTCACCGCCCATTGAACCGCCGGGCCGAGCGAGCCCCATTCGACGATGATGACTTCGCGGGCATCGATCCAGAGCACGTCGCCCTTGATGCGGCCCCGCTCACGCAGGTACGGCGCAAACAGCCGCGTAGACCAAATCTCGCCGTATCCGGATATCACATCGCGCATCGAGTACGTCGACGAGCGGATGAGGCGCACGGTCTGCAGCATGCCGGCGATGTCGCGGCAGTCCTTGTCCAGCTGCTCGCAGTAGCTCGCGCATGCCTCCTTGGAAACGAGGCTGCGGGCCAGTTCCACGTGCCGCTTCTTGAGCGCCTCGATGGCCGACGGGAAATATTCGTCGGGCTTTTCCGCCAGCGCAACCAGCGCGAGCAAGGCATCGGTCACGCCGCGGCAGGCCGACAGCACCACCGCCTCGCGCGGATTGGGCGACGCCTCGATGATCTCGGCGACCCGACGGAAACAGCCGGCGTCGGCGACGCTGGAACCCCCAAACTTATGTACGATCCACTTGTCCATGCTTCACACGCGCCCATTGACCCGGGCGTTCTTATCGCTCCCTAACAATATAAGTTGATGAATTGCGGCGGGAAACCGCTAGACAGGCCGGAACTTTAATCGCACCGCGGGGACGCTAGCAAGCACTTCCGTTCCCGCACCTCATGGCCGGCCGCGCGGCTTGCCCTGGCCCGCGCCCTGCTTCAGCTTGGCGCCCACTTGCCTACGCGTGCCGCCAAACCCAGGGCCGGATTTCGGCAGTCCCGTGTGCTGGGTTCGAAACGGCAGCGTCGGCGCCGTCCGCTTCGCCCCGCCGCGAATCCCCGATCCCACGGGCTGATAGGCCGGGATCAGGTGCTGCTTGCCGTTGCCGATCAAGTCCGCCCGGCCCATGCGCTTCAGCGCGTCGCGCAGCACGGGCCAATTCTCCGGATCGTGGTATCGCAGGAAGGCCTTGTGCAGGCGGCGCGCCTTGATCCCCTTCGGCACCACGACCTCCTCGCTCGAACGCGTAATGCGCTTGAGGGGATTCTTGCCCGAGTGATACATCGCGGTGGCGCTGGCCATCGGCGAGGGCAGGAATGCCTGCACTTGATCGGCGCGAAAGCCGTTCTTCTTCAGCCAGAGCGCAAGCTCGAGCATGTCGTCATCGCGGGTGCCCGGGTGAGCGGCAATGAAGTAGGGAATCAAATATTGTTCTTTGCCCGCTTCCTTCGAGTACTTGTCGAACAATTCCTTGAACCGGTAGTACGCGCCCACGCCGGGCTTCATCATCTTCGACAGCGGCCCCTCGCCGATGGCCTCGGGCGCGATTTTGAGATACCCGCCGGTGTGATGAGTGGCGAGTTCCCGGACGTACTCAGGCGATTCGATCGCAAGGTCATAGCGCACCCCCGAGGCGATCAGCACCTTCTTGATGCCCTTGAGGGACCGCGCCCGGCGATAGAGATTGATGAGCGGTGCGTGATCGGTCTTGAGATTGGGGCATACGCCGGGGAACACGCAGGACGGCCGGCGGCACGCGGACTCGACGGCCGCGCTCTTGCAGTGCAGGCGGTACATATTCGCAGTCGGTCCGCCGAGGTCGGATATCACTCCCGTGAAACCTGCCACCCGATCGCGAATGGTTTCGATTTCCCGGATGACCGAGTCCTCGGAGCGGCTCTGGATGATTCGGCCCTCATGCTCGGTAATCGAGCAGAAGGTGCAACCGCCGAAGCAGCCGCGTTGAATCGCCACTGAAAATCGGATCATGTGGTAGGCGGGAATTTTCGCCGCGCCATACGCGGGATGCGGACGCCGTGCGTACGGCAGTTCGTAAATCGCATCCATGTCGGCGGTGGCGAGCGGAATCGGCGGAGGATTCAGCCACAGCTCCCAGTTGCCGTGGCGCTGCACGAGCGCGCGGGCGTTTCCGGGATTCGATTCCAGGTGCAAAATGCGCGATGCATGCGCATAGAGCACGGCGTCCCCGCTCACTTGTTCGAAGGACGGCAGCCGAATGACGCTGTGTTCACGCTGCGCGTTCGGAACCTTGCGATGGAACTTGACGATTTTTTCAACCGGTGCGGCCGCAACTGCGGGCGCGTTCGTCGCGCGGCGCTCCTCCTCGCTCGCGTACGGGTCGATGGGCGGATTCAAGGGACCCGGGGCATCCAGTTCGCTCGAGTCGATTTCCACCCACCCCGCCGGCATGCCGCGGCGCAG
This sequence comes from Steroidobacteraceae bacterium, assembly GCA_036498345.1. GTDB lineage: Bacteria > Pseudomonadota > Gammaproteobacteria > Steroidobacterales > Steroidobacteraceae > Bog-1198. The sequence continues at coordinate 5,369 of DASYFQ010000134.1, read as the reverse complement.
ATACGCCGTGCCGCGCAGATCACTGATACTGGCTATGCTCTCGCCCGCCTCCAGACGCTGTGCAATGGCGCCGATCTGGCGCTCCGCGTTGCCATAGACCAGAAGATCCGCTTTCGAGTCCACCAATACCGAGCGGCGCACCTGCTCCGACCAATAGTCGAAATGTGCAATACGCCGCAAGCTCGCCTCGATGCCGCCGATCACGATGGGGACGGTTTTGTAAGCCTCGCGAATTCGCTGTGAATAGACGATGACACAGCGATCGGGGCGCTTGCCGCCCTGCCCTCCGGGCGTGTAGGCGTCGTCGCTGCGCACCCGGCGGTCGGAGGTATAGCGATTCACCATCGAATCCATGTTGCCGCCGGTCACGCCAAAAAACAGACGGGGCTTCCCTAAGGCCTCAAAATCCCGCGTGCCGTGCCAGTCCGGTTGGGCAATGATGCCCACCTTGAACCCCTGCGCCTCCAGCACGCGGCCGATGATGGCCATGCCGAAGCTGGGATGGTCCACGTAGGCGTCCCCGGTGACGATGATGATGTCGCAGTGCTCCCAGCCCAGAACCTCCATTTCGGCACGGCTGGTCGGCAGGAACGCCGCCGGCTTCAAGCCGGCAGCGTTCTCTTTAATACTGGAAAATAAGGGGGTGGCGGTCTGCACGCCCGCGATTAGGCCTGATCTCTTACCCTATGTCGACGGGAACGTAGATCTGCTGCTGGTCGCGCTGGATCAGCAACGCCACGCTGTGGCCCGCCCGTGCGACTTCCCGCTTGAGGTCCGCAACCGAAGCCACCCCCGATCCGTTGACCCCCAGCACCACGTCGCCCGCCTGCAATCCGGCCGCCAGCGCCGGACCCGAGACGTTTTCGACGACCAGCCGGCCCCGGGTATGCAGCTGCTGCTGCTCCCTGGGGTCGAGCGGCCGGACCGCAAGTCCGAGCTTGCCGCCGCCGTCATCATTCTCGTTGTGCGCCGCCTGCGCCGGCTCGTCGTCCAGCAGCACGGTCTTGACGTCCACCTCGCGGGACTTGTGATCCCGCCAAATGTCGATGTGCGCCTCATTGCCCGGCGGAATTTCGGCGATGACCGTCGGCAAATCGAATGACTCGTCGATCGAGTGGCCATTGACCCTGGTGATGACGTCGCCGGGCTTGAGGCCTGCGCGCTCGCTGGGGCTCTTCGGTTCCACCGTACTGATGAGGGCGCCATGCGGCGTGCCCAAGCCAAAGGTCGTCGCCAGCTTTTGATTGACCGGCTGAACGCCGACGCCGATGCGGCTGCGGCTCACCTTGCCGTTGGTCAACAGCTGATTCTTGACGTTCAACGCCAGATCGATGGGGATGGCGAAGGACATGCCCATGTAGCCGCCCGTGCGGCTGTAAATCTGCGAATTGATGCCGATGACCTGACCGTCGACGTTGAACAGGGGTCCGCCGGAATTGCCTGGATTGACGGCTGCATCGGTCTGAATGTACGGCACGTAGGCTTCATCCAGGGGCCGCGCCGTCGCGCTCACCACCCCCGCAGTCACGCTGTTCGCAAAACCGAACGGCGAACCGATCGCAACCACCCACTGACCGGGTTTGAGGCGCGAGGAATCACCGAAATGGACGGTGGGCAACCCGGTAGCGGCAATCTTGATCAGCGCCACGTCGCTGCGTTTGTCGACGCCGATCACCTTGGCCACGAACTCCCGGCGGTCGGTGAGCTTGACCGTCACTTCCGATGCCTCGGCCACCACGTGCGCATTGGTGAGCACGTAGCCGTCCGGACTGACGATGAATCCCGAACCGATGCCGTGCATGGGCGGTGCGTGCTCGGGCGCCGGCATCTGATAGTGTCGAAAAAACTGCGAGAGCGGGTCATCGGCGTCGTTCGGATCCCCGGGATTGCCCCCGAGGTTGCCCATCTTCTTGGGCTTTTCGACGACGCTGATATTGACCACCGCAGCCCCGTTCTCCGCGACCAATCCCGAAAAGTCGGGCAGCCCGGTCACCCGTGCGGAAACAGGGGCCGCCGTCACCGCAGACGGTGCGGGAGCCGGGGGTGCGGCACCGGTGCCGGCCATGCCCACGTCCGCATTCGATCGATGATGAGCGACCACGACGACGAAGATGCCCGCAACCAGTGCGAGCGACCAAGTTCTGACGCTTCCCATTGAAAAAGACCTCTTTTAAGCGAATTGTCCGGGTATCCGTCGGTACCCCTCCGATAGGGTCTGAGACCTAGGGACGATGTATTGGTTCCGGACCCGGCCGGGGAAGCCCAAAATGTGAAATCCCGACGGGCCAACGGAGGCCCTCACGCGTTAGGCTGGCTTTCCTTGTAGCAGACTTCATATGGCAGACGCGACCGGTCCAAACTTGTTGGTGGCGGGGGGCGATTCGAAACGCCTCCAATGGCTCACCCACCATGTGACCAGCCATTGGCCGGACGCGGAAGTATCCACCGTACCGGCCGAGCAGCCGGCTGCCCTGAGCCGGCTGCTCGCCGAACGCGCGCCGGACGCCGTGATCCTGCAAGCCAACTTCGCCGAGGAAGCAGCAGCCGGCACGGTGCTCGCCCACATGTCACATATGCTGCAGGCCCACCCCGGCTTGCATTGCATTCTACTCGCCGAAAACGGCAGCGAAATGTCCGCAGTGCGGGCACTGAAGGCCGGCGCCAGGGATTACCTGCCGCTGGCACGCATCACACGCGATCAATTGTTGGCGGCGATTACCGAGGCCAGCGCCAAGCGCCGCGCGGCCGCGCAAGGGACCAAGAGCCTGAATCACTCCGATGCGGAAAGCTCGGGTGTCGAAGTCCCCGGCTACGCCATCGTCAAGCAAATCGCCACCAGCAATTTCTCGCAGGTTTTTTTGGCACGCAGCGCACGCCTGCGGCGCAATGTGGTGCTAAAGGTCATGAACCGCGGCGAATCCTCGAGGGAGCTCGACGATGCGGAACGTTTCCAGCGCGAATACGAAATCATCTCCAGCATCACGCACCGCGCCATCGCCGAGATCTATGATTTCGGTTCCCTGCCCCGCCACTTGTACCTGTCGATGGAATATTTTCCCTGCGGCGACTTGCGCGATCGCCTGCGCAATCCCCTGAGCGTGGACGAGAGCCTGTACTACTTGCGCGCCATCGCAGAGGCGCTGCGCGTCATCCATGTGTTCGGGATTTTGCATCGCGATCTGAAGCCCGCGAACGTGATGCTGCGCGAGGACAATTCGCCCGTGCTCATCGACTTCGGGTTGGCACGGCGCTCGATGGAGCAGACCGGCACCACCGGCGTCGGTCAGGTGCTCGGGTCACCCTATTACATCAGCCCGGAACAAGCGCAGGCACACCGCGTCGATGCCCGCACCGATCTCTACAGTCTGGGGGTCATGTTCTACGAAATGCTGACCGGCCAAAGGCCTTACGGCGGCCGCAGTGCCGTGGCCATCATGTCGCAGCACGCGGCCTCGCCCGTGCCCGTGCTGGCGGAATCCATGGCAGCGCAACAACCGCTCCTCGACCGCCTCATGGCGAAGCAGCCAAGCGCCCGCTACGCATCGGCCGACGAGCTGCTCGCCGATTTGGCGCCCCTGGTGGCCGCCGTCGCCTGACTGTGACGTGCGTCCCAGCCGCTCGTGACCCGACGCCGCATGGACCCGCGGCCATCCTAGGCTGTGACAGCCATCAATCCCGTCCTGGCGGACGTTTGGCAACCTCACGATATGTTCATTTCTCTCAAACGCCATGAGCGCGAGAAGCAGGAGCTGCTCGGCTCCAGCAACCGGCTGACCGACGCCATTCTGAAAGGCAGCGCACAAGGGCTGTTCCTGCTCGACGCGAAGGACAAAGTGCTCCCTCAGGTATCGATGTCGCTGGCTGCGCTGTTTCGACGCCAGGATTTCATCAATTTGAGCTTCGAGAAATTGATCGGTCCGCTGGTCACCGCAAAGACCCTGGCCGTGGCGCGAACGTTCGTGACTCGGTTGCTCGATGCCGCGGCCCCGAGCGGCGCTGCGCAGGAGAATCCGCTTCAGGACATCGAGGTACGCCTGGCCAATTCGGACGGCACTTTCGAGACGGCGCACTATTCGTTCGAATTCAACGCGGTCGACTTGCATGGCGAAGCTCGCGTCTGGCTGGTGCGCGTGACCGACATTACCGTACGCGTGCAGCAGCAGCGCGAACTCGAAGATTTGCGCACGCAAATCCAGACACAGGGCGAGATACTGCGCGGCGTCTTGCAAGTGGGAGGTGCGCGCTTCGGCGCCTTCCTGCAGCGCACCGACGCCTCGATGAAGGCGATCAACGGAGTATTGAAGAAACCCGCACGGGAGGCCGGCGCCTTCCGCAACAAGCTCGAGCAAACACTGGATGAGGTCGACCGAGTGCGGCGCGATGCCGCGGCGCTCACGCTCACCGGGCTCGGGACCGCAGCGCGGTCCCTGGAAGACGCATTGCAGGAATTGAGCAGCCGCGGCGCGTTGAGCGGCAGTGATTTCCTGCCGCTGGCGGTCAAGCTCGATGAGCTCTACGGTCAGTTCGCGCTGCTGCGCTCGCTCACCTCGCAAGCGGGTCCGGCCGCGGAACCCGAGGACTCGCCCGAGGCGCGCATGACGCAGGGCGGAACTCAGATCATCGAGGCCCCGAAATTTTTGGCCGAGATGGCGCAAAAATCCGCAGCATCCCAACCCAAAGCACATCGCATGGCGCAGGCCGGCAGCCTCGAGAGCACGCTGACGGCACTGACCGAACTCGTCGCGCAGGAGCACCACAAGACCGTGGTCCTCGACTGCACCGGCATGCAGCTGGTTCCCGCTCGGTATCAGGCAACGATCAAAAATGTCGCAATTCAATTGATTCGCAATGCCGTGATGCACGGCGTCGAATCATCCGCTGCGCGCGTCGGGGCCTGCAAGCCCGCGCACGCCACCCTGCACCTCGAGTTCAAGATCATGCCCGACCAAAGCTTCGAACTGAATTTCCAAGACGACGGCGGCGGTCTCGATCCGGACAAGGTGCGCGCCACCGCCGTCGCCAAAGGTCTGATCACTGCGGATGCCGCCGCGCGCCTGCGCGATCGCCAGGCCATCAAATTGATCTTCAAGGCGGGTTACACGACTCTCGACGCGGCGCCGGGCGAAGCGCCGCACGGCAGCGGGATGTCCCTGGTACGGCGCTACGTTCACGAAGCCGGCGGCAAGATTGCGCTTGCCACTCTGCTGGGTCACGAGACTCGATTCAAGGTCACGCTGCCGGCAGCGGCGGCCGCCGATTCGCAAGTCGCCTAGGAGCCTCGTTCAGGATTCGATGCATCGAGCGGCGCAAGCTCCACCAGCACCGCCCCCGCCGCAACCCGCTCCGTCAAGCCGAACGCGACGCGCGTG
>DASYFQ010000133.1:0-8434 GCA_036498345.1 Steroidobacteraceae bacterium | reverse complement strand
CGGCGAGGGTGAATTGCGGCACCAGCAGCAGACCTCCCTGGGTCTCGGTGAGGCTCAGGTTCATTTTTCCGTTCTCGTCCCCGAACACCCGATACTGAAGCAGGCGATCGAGCAGCCGCAGGGCGGATGCCTCATTGTCGGTGGGTCGCACCCCGACGAATACCAGGAGGCCGGGGCCTATGCTTGCGACGCGTTCGGCGTCGATGTCGACACTGGCTTCTAGAACGCGCTGCAGCAATCCGATCACTGCCTAACCCTTCCAGCCTGGGCCGCCGCGCGCCAAACGCTCGAGGGTAGGTGAAGGCGTCCCCGTCTTCTGGGCAGGTTTTTTGCGGCGCACAACGACCATCGTCCCATTCTCCCGTGTCGGCCGGTGTACCGCAACGCGTCGCGCCTGTTGGGGCGGGATAGCGCCAGATTCTCGTACTTTTCCCCATTCAGTCCCACTTGAGGCCGAATATTTACCGAATTGTTAGCAATTTAACCACAATATGTGGATTTGCAGTGAAGTGGCTTGGCGTAATCGAATAAAAGCTATTTCCGCCATAATGTGGGAGTAAATAACACCAAAATGGTGAAAACCTCCAGGCGACCGAGCAGCATCGCCGCCGAGCACACCCAGGTTTGGAAATCGCTCAAGACCCCGTAGTTGCTACCCGGGCCGACCAACCCCAAGCCCGGTCCCGCATTGTTGATGCAGGCGATGATGGCTGTGAGCGAGGTCATGAAATCCAATCCGCTGGCCAGCTGCACGAAGATGAGCGACACGATGCTCATGAAGTAGAGAAACACGAAGGCCAGCACCGCAAACACCACGCGGTTGGCGATCACGGTTCCGCCGACTTTGAGCGGACGCACCATGTTCGGATGCACCAGCTGGTTCAGCTCGCGGTTCGCCTGCTTGGCGAGCACCAAAGTGCGGATCATTTTGATGCCGCCCCCGGTCGATCCCGAGCTTGCCACGATGCAGCTCAAGAACATCATCCACATGGGCGCGAATATCGGCCAGCGCGAATAATCCTGAGTGTGCAGGCCGCTGTCGACGGCGATCGACACCAAATTGAATGTGGTGTGGCGCAACGCGCTCGGAAAGTCGGCATAGCTGCCCTTGGAGTACAGGAACAAAGATATGCCGATGCAGCTCGCCACGAGCACGCTCAAGATCGCCTTCGCCTCGGCGTCCCGAAAATAAGCCATCACGCCGCGCTGGCTCCAGGCGAGGTAATGGGTCGCGAAATTCAGGGCTGCCAGGATCTGGAATACCGTCAGCACCATCTCGATAGGCAGCGAATTGAAGTGCCCGATGCTGGCGTCATAGGTAGAAAAGCCGCCGAGTGCGAGCGCCGAGAATCCATGACAGACCGCGTCGAACCAATTCATTCCGGCGAATCTCAAGCAAACGATGCAGGCCGTGGTCAGTCCGGCGTAAACCGCCCAGAGCAGCTTGGCGGTCTGCCCGATCCGCGGCGTGAGCTTGCTGTCCTTCATCGGGCCCGGCATTTCGGCGCGATAGATCTGCATGCCGCCGACCCCCAGCATCGGCAGGACCGCAACGGCCAGCACGATGATGCCCATGCCTCCCAGCCAGCTGAGCAAATGGCGCCACAAATTGATCGAGCGGGGAAGGTATTCGAGTCCCGACAGCACCGTGCCGCCGGTCGTGGTCAAACCGGACGCCGCCTCGAAATACGCCTTGGTGAAATCGATCGGCAGAAAATGCCAGAGCGGAAATCCGGCGACCGCGGGCAGCGCCACCCAGGTCAGCGCGACCAGCATCAGGCCGTCTCGAGTCTTGAGTTCGCGCTTGAAGCGCCGGGTGGCGAGCCACAGCAGCGCGCCGAGAACGAAAGTCGCCAGTGCGGAAATCACGAACGACCACAGGGCCGGGTCGAGTTGCCATACGGCCATCACCAGCGGCGCGAGCATGGTCACGGCGAACACCATCATGACGAGGGCGAAGACGTTGGCGACCGGCAGTAAAATGTCTTTCACAAGAAGGAGGCGGAGCCTTGGAATAGTTTTTCGACGGCTTCGATATGGCGGCGATCCGTCAGGAACAGGATCAAATGATCGTCCGGCTGCACGGTGGTGTCGTGATGCGCGATGATGACGTCCTCGCCGCGGACCACGGCGCCCAAAGTCGTGCCTTCCGGCAGGGCAATATCTTCGATGCGCCGCCCGATGACCTTCGAGCTATCGGCGTCCCCGTGCACGACCACCTCCAGCGCTTCGGCCGCACCTCGCCGCAGCGAATGCACGCGCACCACATCGCCGCGCCGCACGTGCGCGAGCAGCGAGCCGATGGTGACGGTCTGGGGCGATATCGCCACATCGATCGAGCCGCTTTCGATCAACTCCGCGTACGACGGTTTGTTGATCAACGCCATCACCTTGTGCGCACCCAAACGCTTGGCGAGCATGGCAGAGAGAATATTCGCCTCCTCGGAGTTCGTCAGGGCCGCAAAGATATCCGCACTGTCGATGTTCTCTTCGAGCAGTAATTCCTCGTCGGCCGCATCGCCGTGCAGCACGGTGGTGCTCTTCAATAGCTCCGATACCCGCCGCGCGCGCTTGCTGTCGCGTTCGATGAGCTTTACCTGATTTCGGTCTTCGAGCTCGCTCGCCAATCGAAAGCCGATATTGCCGCCGCCCGCGATGACCACGCGGCGCGCCGGAGCTTCCTCGCGGCGCATTTCCTTCATGACGATCCGTATATTCTCGCGTGCCGCGAGAAAAAATACCTCATCGCCGTCCTCGACCACGGTGTCGCCCTCGGGCTTCACGCTCTTGCCGGCCCGGTAAATGGCGGCCACCCGGGCGTCGGCCGTGGGAATGTGCTCGCGCAAGGTGCGCAGCGCCTGACCCACCAACGGGCCGCCTTGCAGGGCGCGAATACCCACCAAGCGCACTCGGCCGTCCGCGAAATCGAGCACCTGCAATGCGCCGGGATAGCGGATCAGGCGGACGACGTACTCGGTGACCAGCTGTTCGGGGCTGATCCAGACATCCACCGCCACCGCAGTCTCGCCGAACAGCTTATCGCGCTCGGTGAAGTCGGCGGAGCGCACGCGCGCGATCTTCTTCGGCGTGCGGTACAGCGTCCATGCAACATGGCAGGCCAGCATGTTGACCTCGTCGCTGTTGGTCAGCGCAACGAGAATGTCGGTCGCGGCGATTCCCGCCGCCTCGAGGATTCGCGGGCTCGCCGCATTGCCGCTCACGGTGCGAATATCGAGGCGATCTTGCAGGTCCCGCAATATCTCGTCGTTGGTATCGATGACGGTCACGTCATTCGCTTCCTCGCGAGAGAGGTGATACGCCGCCGTGCGGCCGACTTGCCCTGCGCCTAAGATAATGATTTTCACGGCTTAGGTTACTCTACACGAACAAGATTGGCGTAAGACAGCATCAACCACTTCGTGCCCTGCCCTTCGAAATTGACCTGAATTCGGGCGTGCGGTCCATTCCCCTCGAAATTGAGCACGACCCCGTCGCCGAACTTCGAATGCCGGACCCGGCTGCCCATGCGCATGCCTGCGCTCGGGGACTCCTCCAGGCTGTTGCTGCGCTTGACGAACACCGGCCTCGACACCTGCAGGCGCGGCCGGATCTCCTCGACCAGGTCCGCCGGCAACTCGCTGATGAAGCGCGAAGGCTGCCCGTAGGTGTCGACCCCATAGAGGCGGCGCTGTTCGGCATAGGTGAGATAAAGCTGGCGCATCGCCCGCGTCATGCCGACGTAGGCGAGACGGCGCTCCTCCTCGAGACCGGCCAAATCGGCGACCGAGCGCTGATGCGGAAACAGCCCATCCTCCATGCCGGCGAGAAATACGACGGGAAATTCCAGACCCTTGGCCGAATGCAGCGTCATCATTTGCACGCAGTCATCGTAGGGGTCCGCCTGGCCCTCGCCGGATTCCAATACCGCATGCGCGAGAAAGGACTCGAGCGGGGATAGTTCGGACTCGGCCTCGGTTTCCGGCGAAAATCCGCGCGCCGCGCTCACGAGCTCCAGCAAATTCTCGATGCGTCCCTCGCCCCGCTCGCCCTTCTCCTTCTTGAAGTGCTCGATCAGCCCGCTCATTTGGATGATGTGATCGACCTGTTCGTGCAGCTCCAAACCCTGAACTTCGCCCGCCAGCTTGTCGATCAGGGCCATGAAAGCCTGCAGCGCCAGGGCGGCTCTTTGAGGCAGCCCGCTTTGCGTGCAACTGAGCGCGCCGTTCCATAGCGAGGTCGCGTGGCTCCTCGCGAAGTCGCGCACCGTGTCCATGGTCTTTGCGCCGATGCCGCGAACCGGCAAATTCACCACACGCTCGAAGGACGTATCGTCCGCCCGGCTGGCGATGAGACGCAAATAGGCGAGCGCGTCCTTGATTTCAGCGCGCTCGAAGAAGCGTAAGCCCCCATACACGCGATAGGGCATGCGCGCGTTCAGGAACGCCTCTTCAAACACACGCGACTGCGCATTCGAGCGATACAGCACGGCGACCTCGCGGCGCGCGCCGCCGTGAGCGACCCATTCGCGGATCCGATTCACCACGAAGTCGGCTTCGTCGCGCTCATTGAAGGCCGCGTAAAGCCTGACGCGCTCTCCGTCCGCCCCGCTGGTCCACAGGGTCTTGCCGAGCCGGCCGGCGTTGTTCGAGATGAGCGCGTTTGCCGCCTTCAAAATGGTGCCGGTGGAACGATAATTCTGTTCCAGCTTGTAGAGAACCGCCTGCGGGAAATCGCGGCGAAACTGGTGCAAGTTTTCCACCCGCGCGCCGCGCCAGCGATAGATGGATTGATCGTCGTCACCCACGACGAAGGGCAGGCCGCCGCCGCCGGCCAGCAGCATCAGCCACTGGTATTGAATCGCATTGGTGTCCTGGAACTCGTCCACCAGTACGTGGCGAAAGCGCGTGCGATAGTGCTGCAGCAGAGACGGATTGTCCCGCCACAATTCGAAGGCGCGCAGCAACAGCTCGGCGAAATCCACGACCCCGGCCCGCTGACAGGCTTCTTCGTAGGCCTGGTAGATTTTGATCAGCTGGCGGCGCGTCGGATCGCCGTCGTCCTTGATGTGCTTGGGCCGGTGGCCCTCGTCCTTCTGCGCATTGATGAACCACAGGATCTCGCGCGGTATCCAGCGGGTTTCGTCGAGACCCTGCGCCTTCAACACCTTGCGCAATACCCTCGCCTGGTCCTCGGAGTCCAGAATCTGAAAGCTTTGCGGGAGGCCCGCTTCGCGCCAATGGATGCGCAGCAGCCGATGGGCCAATCCATGGAAAGTCCCCAGCCACATGGCGCCGCTCGGCAATCCCAGCAAGGTCTCGATGCGGCCGCGCATTTCCGCCGCGGCTTTGTTCGTGAAGGTGACGGCCAGAATGCTGTTGGGCGAGGCGCCCTCGACCTGAATCAACCAGGCAACCCGGTGCACCAACACCCGCGTCTTGCCGCTGCCGGCGCCCGCCAATACCAGAGCAGCTCCCAACGGCGAGCCAACGGCCTGCCGCTGGTCGTCATTGAGCCCGTCGAGAAGATGAGATACGTCCATAAGGGCGCGGATTGTACTTGAGCTTGCGCCGCGCGCAGCTTAAGCCGCTCGGGAAGTGGGCGAGCGGCCTTCCTCGGCGAATTCGATCAGGGCGAGCGCCAGGGACAGCACCACCGGGCCGGCAATGATGCCAATCGAGCCGAACGCAGGGATCCCGCCCAGCACGCCGATGAACACGGCCAGCGCCGAAATCCTCGCTCGACCGGAAATGAGCATGGGACGCAGAACGTTATCCAGACCGGCCGACAGAAATCCCCACCCCAGCATGAATATGCCATAGCCCCAGCGGCCATCGATGAACAGCCAGATCGCGGCCGGACCCCAGACGAACGCTGCCCCGCCCACCGGCAGCATGGAGAGCAACCCCGCCAGCACCCCGAACACCACCGGCGAGGGCAGACCGGCAATGGTGAAACCGACGCCTATCAGCACTCCTTGCAGGAGAGCGGTCACGCTGGTTCCGACCACAATGGCGCGTGTGACGCCGCTCAGTTGCCGGAACAGGCGCCCTTTGCGCTCTTCGTCGAGGGGAATCAACCGGCGTGCGCGGGCCACCATGGCATCCCCGTCTCGCAAGAAAAAGAACAACAGAAACAACATGATCGCAAATCCAAGGAGGGAACCCAAGGCGCCCAGAAAAAATCCGCCGCCCATGCTGGCCGCGCGCGTCAGCACTTCGCGTGTGCCGGAGACCAGCCAGGATTGAATCTGCTCTGCCGAAATACCCGCGTGCGCCTCCAGCCAAACGTTGATCCGGGCGATCCACGGGAATTGCTGCAGATCCGACAGCGACTTGATATCGAGTTCCGCGGCGGACTTCTGCAGCTTGCGCGTCAACGCCGAAATCTGCGTCACGAAATCGATCGATAACGCGCTCAAAGGCAGCAGGATGACGATCGGCGCCAGAAATGTCAGCACGCCCGCGGCAACCCCTTTGCCGCCGCCCCGGCGCCGCAAGCGCAGGTTCAGCGGATACAGGAGGAAGGCGAGAAAAGCCGCCCAGGCCATGGGCCCGATAAACGGCGCGAAAGTCAGGATCAGCGCATATCCCAAGGCGGCAGCGACGACGAGTGCGAAGACACGCGGATAAAAAGTCGACGAGGCAGGCATCGCCACATCCTAGCATCCGGCCTGCCGCCGGCCGAGCGACGGCTTCGTCGGAGGCGTCCGGGAAGTCCCGCCGGCTCCTAAAAATCCTCGGACACGCGTACCATTGATGGTTTCGGGAGACTCGTCAACGGAAACTCAATGACAACAATTACCGTCAATAATCAAATAGTTAACGTCGATGCCGACTCGGATACACCGTTGCTGTGGGTGCTGCGCGATCATCTCGGCATGACCGGCACCAAATTTGGGTGCGGCATGGCACTGTGCGGGGCGTGCACGGTGCACATCAACGGCACCGCGACGCGATCCTGCGTGCTGCCGCTGAGCGCCGTGGGGGGCAAGTCCATCACGACGATCGAAGGGCTTTCGTCGGATCGCAGCCATGCGGTGCAAAAAGCCTGGCTGGAGATCGACGTACCTCAATGTGGCTACTGCCAATCCGGACAAATCATGTCCGCGGCCGCGCTGCTCAAGACGAATCCAAAGCCGAGCGATGCCGATATCGATGCGGCGATGTCCGGCAATATTTGCCGATGCGGCACTTACCCGAGAATCCGCAAGGCCATTCACCGCGCGGCGGAACTACTCGAGACGGGCGCAGCAAAGTGAGGCCGTCTACAGATTTGAGCCGTCGCGATTTCCTCAACGCGACGGCCACCGTCGGCGGGGGCTTGATCGTGGCATTGACGCTGCCCGGCGCTACGGGCGCGTCGAACTCCGCGGTTGCCGCCGCGGCGCGCGCCGCCTCATCGGGGTCTGCCGCTCAATCAGGCGCGCAACTGAATGCGTGGCTGAAAATAGCGCGCGACAATTCCGTCACGGTCATCGTCGATCGTTCCGAGATGGGCCAAGGCGTCTATACGGCGCTGCCGATGTTGCTGGCCGAGGAACTCAACATCCATCTCGATGTGATTAAAATCGTCGCTGCCCCGGTGGGCGATGCGTACATCAATCCCGGCAACGGCGGACAGGTAACCGGCACCAGCAACAGCGTGCAGGACGCTTGGGACAAGCTGCGTATGGCCGGCGCGACCGCGCGCACCATGCTGATCTCGGCCGCCGCCAAGCGCTGGGCAGTCGATCCGGCAACCTGCCATGCGGAAAGGGGCACGGTCATCAACGCCCAAGGCAAAACGTTGACCTACGGCGAGCTGGCCGATGCGGCCGCGAAGCAACCCGTCCCGAAAGACGTGAAGTTGAGGCCGAGAAATAACTTCCAGATCATCGGCACATCGCGGCCCCGCATCGATACGCCCGGCAAAGTCGACGGCAGCGCCGAATTTGGCATCGACGTCAAGCTGCCCGGAATGCTCTATGCCGCGCTCGTCCAGAGTCCGGTGCTGGGCGGAAAGGTGGCGACGCTCGATGCGCAGGCCGCCGAGAAAATGCCGGGCGTGCGCAAGGTGATGATCACTGGGAGCGGAGTCGTGGTCGTTGCGGAGCATTTTTGGCAGGCGTTGAAGGCGCGCAACGCGTTGGCGATCACGTGGGACCCAGGCCCCAACGTGCGGCTCGATAACGCCGCCATCCACGCCATGCTGAAGAAAACCGCTGCGGCCGGCGACGGCCTGTCGGCGCGAGCGGACGGCAACGCAGCGGCCGCACTCGAATCCGCGAAACAGCACTTGAGCGCCGCGTACTACCTACCGCTCCTCGCGCACGCGACCATGGAGCCGATGAATTGCACGGCCGACGTCAAGGCCGACGGCTGCGACCTGTACGTGGGCACGCAAGTCCAGCAGATCGCTCAAACCACGGCTGCAACGGCCGCCGGGTTGTCGCCGG
>DASYFQ010000132.1:0-21893 GCA_036498345.1 Steroidobacteraceae bacterium | reverse complement strand
CAGGGACAAACCGTGTCGATACCCGTGGATTTACCGGCAAAGCCGCCGGAAACGGTGCGTATATACGCGGCCGGCATGGGATTTCTGGGCTTGGCGGCGATCGAGGCCGGCGGCCGTTTGGTGCCGCTGCGACTTATTGCGGCCTCAGGCTTACCTCAAGCTTGAGGGTGCGTGCCGCGACGCGTACAATGCGCGCCTTCTTAAAAGGTCTAAGTTATTGATTGAGGTTTGATTTCAATGCCACTTACTCGAGAAGAAAAGACGGGCGTCGTCGGTAAATTCCAGCGCAGCGCGCAGGATACCGGTTCTCCCGAAGTTCAAATTGCCTTGTTGTCCGAGCGCATCAACGGCTTGAGCCAGCATTTCACCACGCACAAAGCCGACCATGCGTCGCGTCGCGGGCTGCTCAAGATGGTCAACCAGCGCCGCAAGCTGCTCGATTATCTCAAGAGCAGAACTCCCGACAAGTACTCGCAATTGGTCGAACGCTTAGGGTTACGCCGCTAAACGGCGCCGTTTCAGGCCAGCGCTTGGACGCTCGGTCTTCGTTCATACGTTTTCTATTACGTCGAGGGGCTTCGTGAGCGCTATCAAAAAAAGCTTTCAGTATGGTGATCACACCGTAACCATTGAGACGGGCGAACTCGCCCGTCAGGCCGACGGCGCGGTGCTCGTCACCATGAGCGACACGGTGGTGCTCGTGACGGCGGTAGGCCTGAAGAAGGCGACGCCGGGACGCGATTTCTTCCCGTTGACGGTGAACTACCAGGAAAAGACTTACGCGGCGGGCCGCATCCCCGGCGGATTCTTCAAGCGCGAAGGACGTCCGACGGAAAAAGAGACCCTGACATCGCGCCTGATCGACCGGCCGATACGGCCGCTGTTCCCCGAAGGCTTCATCAATGACGTGCAAGTGGTCGCCTCGGTGCTGTCGGTCAACGCCGAAGTAGATCCGGACATTGCCTCGCTGCTCGGAGCGTCCGCCGCGCTGGCTATTTCCGGAATGCCGTTCATGGGTCCCATCGGCGCCGCGCGCGTCGGTTACCTGGACGGCAAGTACATTCTCAATCCCACCGCGACTCAGCTGACCGAATCGAAACTCGATCTCGTGGTCGCCGGCACCCAAGAAGGCGTGCTGATGGTCGAATCCGAAGCCGAAGGCTTGAACGAAGAAGTCATGCTCGGCGCCGTCATGTTCGGCCACGAACAAATGCAGGTGGCGATCAAGGCGATCAACGAACTCACGGCGGAAGCCGGCAAGGCGAAGTGGTCCTGGGTCGCACCGGAACCGAATACTGCATTGAAGGACGCCGTGGGTGCGTTGGCCGAGAAGAGTCTCGTCGCGGCCTATGCCCTGACGGAGAAGCAGCAGCGCCATGCCAAGATCAGCGAGATCAAGACGGCGACGCTCGACGCGCTGACCAAGGGCGACCAGCCCAAGTTCACCGCGGATCAGGTCGGCAACGAATTCTTCAACCTCGAATACCGGCTGGTGCGCGAGCGCATCCTGGAAGGACACCCGCGCATCGACGGCCGCGACACCAAGACCGTGCGGGGCATCAACATCCGCACCGGCGTGCTGGCGCGAACCCACGGTTCGGCGTTGTTCACCCGCGGCGAAACCCAGGCATTGGTGGTCACGACATTGGGCACCGGGCGCGATGCGCAGGTCATCGACGGCCTCACCGGCGAACGCAAAGAGCCGTTCATGCTGCACTACAATTTTCCTCCGTTCAGCGTCGGCGAGACCGGCATGATGGGCTCGCCGAAGCGGCGCGAAATCGGCCATGGGAATCTGGCCAAGCGGGGCGTCAAGGCGGTCATGCCGGGAGTGGAGAAATTCCCGTACGTCATCCGCGTCGTATCGGAAATTCTCGAATCGAACGGATCGAGTTCGATGGCCTCCGTGTGCGGCACCAGCCTCGCGCTGATGGACGCCGGTGTGCCGATCAAAGCGCCGGTGGCCGGCGTCGCGATGGGTCTCGTGAAAGAGGGCGCGCGATTCCAGGTGCTGACGGACATCCTGGGCGACGAGGATCATCTCGGCGACATGGATTTCAAAGTTGCCGGTACGAAGGACGGCATCACGGCTCTGCAGATGGACATCAAGATCACGAGCATCACGCGCGAGATCATGAAGGTTGCGCTGGATCAGGCCCGCGACGGCCGCCTGCATATCTTGGGCGAGATGAACAAGGTACTTTCCAGGCCACGCGACAACATGTCCGAATGGGCCCCCACGATAATCACGCTCAAGATCGATCCGGAGAAGATCCGCGACGTGATCGGCAAGGGCGGCGCGGTGATTCGGCAAATCACCGAGGAAACCGGCACCTCGATCGATATCGAGAACGACGGCACGGTGAAGATCGCTTCGGTGCAGGGTGCCGCGGGCCGCGAAGCCCAAAGGCGCATCGAGTTGATCACCGCCGACGTCGAGGTGGGCCGAGTGTATGAAGGCAAGGTCGCTCGCCTGATGGACTTCGGCGCGTTCGTGACTATTCTTCCGGGCCGCGACGGCCTGGTTCACATCTCGCAGATCTCCGAGGAGCGCGTCGAGCGGGTCGGCGACAAGTTGAAAGAAGGCGATGTGGTGCGCGTGAAGGTTCTCGAGGTGGATCGTCAGGGGCGCGTGCGCCTGTCGATGCGCAATGTCGACGCCGCGTAGCGGCATCGACATTGCGATTTCGCGGGCCAAGAGAGGACGCTGCGTTCGGTGATCGCCGCGCCCTCCTTACCCAGCGCCGAACTCACTTCGTATCGACGTGCTCGTCGCGTTCTTTTTCGCCTTCGCGTGCGCGGACCGGCGACATTACCTTGAAGGAATCGTCCGCCGTACGGATCCGCGGCGGGCGGCCCTGCGGCTGCTGAGTCATGATCTGCTTCAGGTTCTGTTCCAGGTGACCGCTCACCAGGCCCTGCACGCTGGTGCCATAGGCGCGGATCACGTTCACCATGAAGTCCTGAGTCAGAATGGGCTCGGCAAGATGTTCCTGCTCGGCAATCACCTGTAACAAAATACTGCGCGTAATGTCGGCATTGTTTTTCTTGTCGACGACGACGAACTCGATCCTTTCGACCACCAATCGCCGTACATCAGCCAAGGTGATGTAGCGGCTTTCGACTGTGTCGTAAAGTCGACGATTCGGATATTTTTTTATCACTCGCGGTTCGCTCATAGGGCTCCTCGCTCGTGTTGGCCGACGCGCCGCCGGAAGATGCCGGTTCGTGCCTGACCACGCGTGACCAATGCTAAGGTCGTTCAGATCAAGGATAGCGCAATGCAGCGCTAAGGCAAATCGGCATTTTTGTGTAGTGTTTTTAGCCGGTTACGCGCACATTCAGGCGTTTTGGGATCTTTTTGGCGTCCCACTGCCCGGTTGCCCACGCCCAGGCCTCCGTGAGGCTCCCAGCCGCCAGCGCGTCGGGTGGCGCCAGCCCCAGCATCGAGAAGACATCTAGGAGTTGCGGCAACGCCTGCCTCGAGTCCAATCGCACGCTGCGCCGCGACTTGGCGAGCTTGGTGTCATCCGGTTCGGTGAGCACCGGGACGTGCGCATAGGCGGGCAGGGGCAGCGCCAGAAGCTGTTGCAAATAGATTTGCCGCGGCGTGTTGTCCAGAAGATCGGCGCCGCGCACGACATGGGTCACCCCCTGTGCCGCATCGTCGACGACCACCGCCAACAAGTACGCGAAGATGCGGTCGCGCCGTCTGAGGATCACATCGCCGACTGCGCCGGCGACGTCCTGGCGGTAGGTCCCCTGGATGCGATCATGAAACAGGATGAGCCCGGGCTCGACCCGCAGACGGGTGGCCGTCGGCGCCGATACCGATGCGCGCCCGCGGCAGGTGCCGGGATAGCGGCTCTCGTCCTCGAGCTGCAGGCGGCTGCAGGAACACTCGAAGGTCAGGTTGCGATTCCGCAAGGCTTGCAAGGCGTCGCTATAGAGTTCCGTGCGATCTTGCTGGCGAGCGACCTCGCCATCCCATTCGAAGCCGAATGCTTGCAAGGTGCGCAGGATGCCGGCCGCTGAACCGGCGACTTCGCGCGGACGATCGAGGTCCTCTATCCGCAACAGCCAGCGTCCGCCGTGCGCCCGCGCGTCGAGGTAGCTCGCCACCGCCGTATACAGGGACCCCAAATGCAAGTCGCCCGACGGCGTGGGGGCGAAGCGACCCACATAGGGCCGCGCCTCAGCGGTAGCGGTCGTCGCGGTCGCCGTACTGCTTTTCGCGGCGTTCGCGCCGCTCCTGCGCTTCGACCGACAACGTGGCGACGGGACGGGCCTCCAGACGCTTGATGCCGATTTCCTCGCCGGTCTCGAGACAGTAGCCGTACGATCCGTCCTCGATACGCTTCAGCGCCTCGTCGATTTTCCGAATCAGCTTGCGCTCGCGATCGCGCGTACGCAGTTCGAGGCTGAATTCCTCTTCCTGAGTGGCTCGGTCATTCGGATCGGGGAAGTTGGCCGCCTCATCCTTCATGTGCAGCACGGTGCGGTCCACCTCGACCATCAAGTCTCGTTTCCAGCTTTGCAGTATCCGAGCGAAATGCTCCAACTGTTCCTTGTTCATGTACTGCTCGCCGCGGCGGGCGATGTACGGCTTCACATTGCGCGGGCCCGCCAGCAAACTGGCCGAGGCAGGCGACTCGCCGTCGCCATCCTCGTCGTTTTGCGGTACGCGAGTCAGCACGAGCGGACGAGTGTCGAATTTGATCGGCGCAACTTTCTCGTGGGTTGATTTGGCTGCTTCCGGCTTGGGGCGCGGCGCTTTCACGGCCTCGGGCTTGACCGTCACGGGCTTGGCGATGACGGGTTTAGGGGCTGGTTTGTTGGGTTTCACTGTTACCTTCGAAGTTTGAAGCGATGGCTTGGTTTTCGCCGGCGGACGTACCACCTTCTTGGGAGCGACTGCTTTGTGAGCCGCTTTCTTGGGTGTCGCCTTACCTGGCCGCTTAGCCGCTTTATTGGGTTTCTTCGAGGGCATTTGAAGTCTCCGCCACCTAACGAAAGAGCGCGCGATTATACCGACGCATTCAGGCCTGTACAGGCCACTGAGGCTACATATTTTATTAATCTAAGCCTATGATTGAAAAGCAAAACCCCTGACGGGGGCGGGGAGGGTGCGGACGCTCCCCGCCCGGGTCATGGAACGGGCTCTAAGGAAGGGTAATGGGAGCGGCGCCGGTCCAGCCGGACTGCCTATGTTCCGCCACCACGCTCGTATAAATGCCGCCGCGCACGTTGAATTCAGCCAAAAGACGCATGAATCGAGGCGTGATCGCCCCCGCCAGGTGGCCCAAGATTTCGTTGGTGACCGCCTCATGAAATGCGCCGCGGCTGCGGAAGGACCAAATATAGAGCTTCAGGGACTTGAGTTCGATACAGAGCTCATCGGGAACGTACTCGAGCTTGAGCGTGGCGAAATCCGGCTGTCCCGTTTTCGGGCACAGGCAGCTAAACTCCGGGATGGTCATGCGTATGGTGTAGTCCCGCTCGGGCGCCGGGTTTGTAAAAGTTTCCAAGCGGGTGCTGGGTTCGGCCATGGGCGGGTCTTTGGGGGGCATCGTCAGGGGTTTACGAAAGTGACGTTTACTTTACACTACGCGCCTCATTGACGGCCACGCGTCTAGGTTCACCGAAATAATGCGTCTAACGAAACTCAAGATTGCCGGCTTCAAATCCTTTGTCGACCCGACGACCGTGACCTTTCCGAGCAGCCTGACCGGTGTCGTCGGCCCGAATGGATGCGGAAAGTCCAACATCATCGACGCGGTGCGCTGGGTGATGGGTGAGATTTCCGCAAAGCATTTGCGCGGCGAATCCATGGCGGACGTCATCTTCAACGGCTCGGCGGCGCGCAAGCCCTTGGGCGCCGCGTCCGTCGAACTGGTGTTCGATAATTCGGACGGCAAGATCGGGGGTGAATACGCGGCCTATAACGAGGTCGCCCTGCGCCGCGCCGTGAGCCGGGACGGCACCTCCGACTACTTCATCAACGGCACCAAGGTGCGCCGCAAGGACATCACACAGCTGTTCCTCGGCACCGGTTTGGGCACGCGCAGCTACGCCATCATCGAGCAAGGCATGATCTCGCGCGTGATCGAAGCGCGTCCCGACGATCTGCGCGCATTCTTGGAGGAAGCCGCCGGCATCTCGCGCTACAAGGAGCGGCGCCGCGAAACCGAGAGCCGGATCGCCCACACCCGCGAAAATCTGGATCGGCTGAACGATCTGCGTGAAGAGGTCGAGAAGCAGATTCGCCACTTGCAGCGCCAAGCCGCGACCGCACGGCGCTACCAGGCGCTGAAAGAAGAAGAGCGCAAGCTGCAGGCCGAACTGTTGGCCCTGCGCCTACAGAGCCTGGACGCCGAGGCGGGAGTGCGCGACGCGGCGGCGACGAGTTGCGAGACGGCCATGCAGGCCGTGCTTGCCGATCTGCGGGAGGTCGAAGCGGACATCGAACGCATTCGCGCCGATCAAGAATCGAAAGCGGACACCTTGAGCGCAATACAGACCCGCTTCTACGAGGCGGGCGCGGAAGTCACGCGGATCGAACAGGGTATTCAATTCACGCGCGAGCTGCGCCAGCGGCAGCGCTCGGACTTGGAGCAGGCCGAGGCCCAAGTGGCCGACCTGACCAAAGATCTACAGCGTGACCGCAACCAGCTGGAGGCGCTGTCGCAGGAACTCGCGACCATGGTGCCCGGACTCGACGCGGCGCATGGCGAGGAACGCCGCAGCTCGGAGGCGCTGCAAGGTTGCGAACAGACGCTGGCTGCGTGGCAGCAAGCCTGGGACGCCCATGCCCAAGCCGTCGCGCTCGGCCAGCGCGAGACGGGCGTAGAACGCGCGCGCATCGAGCAGCTGGAGAGTCAGCAGCGGCATCTGCTGCTGCAACAGGAGCGCCAGGAGAGCGAGCGTTCGACGCTCGCCCAGCTTCAGCCGCCGGTTGCATTGGAAACTCTGGAAGAGCGCGCGCGAACGGCCCGTGATGCCGGCCAAAAGGCGGCGACCGAGCTGCAAGAGTTACTGGCGGAGATCTCGATCACTCGGGATCGTGAACGGGTTGAATCGCAGGCGCTGAACGCGCTGCGTACGCGCTGGCAAGAGGCGCTGGGCTCGCAGGTGTCGACGGAAGCGCTGCAGACCGCGGCGCTCGGCAAGGCCTCCGGCAAGATCACCGAGTGGCTGAAGTCGAAGTCGCTCGACCGCCAGCCGCGCGTCGCTCAGCAGCTGCGGGTCGATCGGGGCTGGGAGCGCGCCGTCGAAACGGTGTTGGGGTCCTATCTCGAGGCCGTATGCGTCGACGGCCTGCACAGCGTCACCGATTTCCTGGCGAGCTTCGATGGGGGCCATTTGGCCGTCGTCAGCACGGGCGACGCGCCCGCCGCGCCCCGCGGCTCGAACTCGCTGCAGGCGAAAGTGCAGGGCGCAACCGTACTGGGCTCGATACTGTCGGCGGTGTACACCGCCGAAACCTTGAACGAGGCTTTGAGTCTCCGGACCCGCTTGGGCTCCGGTGAATCGGTGGTTACGCGCGATGGCATCTGGCTGGGGTCGGATTGGTTGCGCCTGTCGCGCGATGCGGATCCGCACACGGGCGTGATCGAGCGCGAGGAGACTTTGCGCGGAATCCGTACGCAGGTCAGCGGGCTCGCGGACGAGGTCAAGGAGCTCGAACATCGCTTGGAGTTGACGCGCGAGCGCGTACGCGAGCACGAAGACCGCCGCGACCACATTCAAGCGGACGTCAATCGGCTGCATCGCGAGCACGTCGATCGGCGCGCCGAGCTGGATTCGGCCCGAGCACGCAGCGTCGATGCGGCGCGGCGCATGGCTCAGCTGGAGACGGGACTCACCGACGTACGCACCGAACTCGAGCGTGCGGAGACGGACCTGCGCGCGGCGCGCGGCCGCATGGAAGCAGCCATCGAGAAATTGGCCGCTCTCGAGCCGCAGCGCGTCGCGCTCGAACAGGAACGCGACCGCATGCGCGCGGACGTGGGCACCGCCCGCGCCGCGGCGCTGGCGGCGCAACAGCTCGCACGGGAATTGGCGCTGCAAGTGGAGTCGCGGCGCTCCTCGCACAATTCCTTGACCACGACTCTGTTGCGAATCGAGAAGCAGCTGGAAGGCTTGGAGACGCGGCGCAACGAACTCGCGAGTCAGCTGGCGGAGGGCGAGGCGCCGCTCGCCGCGGCACAGACCCAGCTCGAGCAGGCGTTGCGGATACGCGCGGAAATCGAAGGCGAGCTGCAGGCCGCGAAGATTGCCAGCGATGAATTGGACACCCAGCTGCGCGACCGCAACGTTGCGCGCGAACAAGCCGAGAAGCGAGTGGAAAACGCGCGCACCAGCTTGGATGAAGCGCGCCTGGCCGCGCAGCAAGTGCGCGTGCGCCGGGAGAGCGTCGCCGAGCAGCTTGCGGCGACGAATTTCGAGCTCGCCGTGCTGCTGGCCCAGCTTGCAGAGGACGCCACGGTCGCGAACTGGGAGACGCAGCTGGAGGAGACCAAGGGGAAAATCGAGCGCTTGGGGCAGGTCAATCTGGCGGCCATCGGCGAGTTCAAGGAGCAATCCGAACGCAAGGAATATCTGGATCGGCAGTGCAAGGATCTGACGGATGCCTTGGAGACGCTCGAGTCGGCGATGCGCAAAATCGACCGGGAGACGCGCACGCGGTTCCAGGACACGTTCGATAAAGTGAACGCCGGCCTCAAGGAAAAATTCCCGCGCCTGTTCGGCGGCGGTCACGCATACCTGGAGCTCACGGGCGAAGACGGCACGGCAGCCGGCGTGTCCGTCATGGCGCGTCCGCCGGGGAAGCGCAACAGCACCATCAGCCAGCTGTCGGGCGGCGAAAAGGCGCTGACCGCCGTCGCCTTGGTGTTCGCGATATTCGATTTGAATCCGGCGCCGTTCTGTCTGCTGGACGAGGTGGACGCGCCGCTCGATGAAAACAATGTGGGCCGCTTCTGCGACATCGTGCGCGATATGTCGCGCAATGTGCAGTTCATCTTCATCACGCACAACAAGAGCACCATGGAGCTGGCGTCGCAATTGGTGGGCGTCACCATGAACGAGCCCGGCGTATCGCGCTTGGTGGCCGTGGATGTCGACGAGGCCGTGCGCATGGCGGCGATGTAAGGAAGTCATTTGGGCGCCGAGCTTCGCTGGATCTTGCTGGGACTGAGCTTGCCGGTGCTCGCCGGCATCTGGTGGTGGACTGCGCGCCGCGCCGGTCAGGCCCCGGGAAACGCAGAACTGCGCGAGTCGACGCCCCCTCTCGATCCGCGCTTCGCCGATGCCGACGAGCGCTTCGCCGATGCCGACGATGATATGCGGCCGCAGGCGGAGTCGCGGGACTGGGGCGTTCCGCCCTTCGAGCCGCTCAATATCCGCACGGCCGACTTCGATCGGGTGCCGGTGCTCGATGGCCCGATGATGGTCAACGCCGATCCTGCGCCGGCACCCCCGCGCGCACCCGGTTCCACACTCGCGACCGCAACTGCATCCCGGCCGGTGCCGGTGACATCGTCCGCGCAGCCGCCGCCCGCGGTGCGATCGGCGTCCGACACGGAGCCGGTTGTCGAACCCGGCGACCGCGCCGCCGCGGCACCGCCGGTTGCCGACGCCGCCGAGCTGCAGAGGATCGTGACCATTCGCGTGTGCGCCGTGGGTGAAACGCGTTGGTCCGGTACCCAATTGATGTCGGCACTCGAAGTGCACGGACTCGCTTTTGGGCGCTACCAGGTATTTCACCGCAAGCATGTCGACGGCCGCACTCTGTTTTGCGTTGCCAGTCTCATCGAACCCGGAACGTTCGACGTTGGCGAGATGGCGGATCAAGAGTTTCGCGGCGTGACTCTTTTCGCGGTATTGCCGGGGCCACTCAGGCCCCTCGACACGTTGGACGAGATACTGGGTACGGCGCGCGGACTGGCGGAGGAATTATCCGCCATGGTGCAGGACGCAAAAGGCGTGCCCTTGTCGCCGCAGCGCGCGGCCGCCTTGCGCGAGGACATCGCGCATTTTCAGGCCTCGTTGCCCGGGAATTGATCCGCGATGTGCGCGCAGAAAGCAGCGGGTCCGGCGAAGGTGGCGGCCACGCGCGCAGCGAAACTGCGCGATCTGCTCGACCGATACAACTACCGTTACCACGCGCTCGATGATCCTGAAGTTCCGGACGCCGAGTATGACCGGCTCATGCTCGAACTTCGCGAGCTCGAGACGCAGCATCCGGAGTTACTGACGCCCGATTCGCCGACGCAGCGCGTGGGGGCGGCTCCCGTCGCGGCTTTCGGCGCGGTGAAACATCGACTCGCCATGCTGTCCCTGGACAATGCATTCAGCGACGAGGAAGTGCGCGACTTCGACCGCCGCATCCGGGAACGGCTCGATCGGAAGGCTCCCGTTCTCTATTCGGCCGAGCCGAAGTTGGACGGCCTGGCGATCAGCGCGCGGTACGAGAACGGGGTGTACGTGCAGGGCGCGACGCGCGGCGACGGCGAGACCGGCGAGGACGTCACGCAGAACTTGAGAACCGTGAAGGCGCTGCCCATGAAACTGCGCGCCGACCCGCCGCCGGCGGTGCTGGAGGTCCGCGGCGAGGTATTCATGCCCCTGGCCGGCTTCGAGCGTTTCAACCGGGAAGCGCTCGCGCGCGGCGAGAAGAGTTTCGTCAACCCGCGCAATGCGGCGGCGGGCAGCTTGCGCCAGCTCGATCCCCGAATGACGGCCGCGCGCCCGCTCGACTTGTTCATCTACGGGCTCGGAATCGTGGAGGGCGGCGAACTGCCCACTCATCACAGCGCGATTTTGCAGGCGTTGCGCCGGTGGGGTTTCAAGATCTGTCCGCAGTCCCGCGTCGTGGAAGCCGCCGACGGCTGTCTGGCTTACTACCGCGAGATGGGTACGCTGCGCGCGAAGCTCCCGTATCAGATCGACGGAGTGGTATACAAAGTCGACGATCTCGAGCTGCAACGAAAGCTGGGATTCGTTTCACGGGCGCCGCGTTGGGCGGTGGCGCACAAATTCCCTGCCGAAGAGGCACTGACGACGGTGCGCGGGATCGAATTTCAAGTGGGCCGGACGGGCGCACTGACCCCGGTGGCCCGGCTCGAGCCGGTGTTCGTCGGCGGTGTCACCGTCAGCAATGCAACCTTGCACAATATGGACGAATTGACCCGCAAGGACGTTCGGGTTGGCGACACAGTGGTCATCCGCCGCGCCGGAGATGTGATTCCGGAAGTGGTGAAGGTGCTGCCGGAGCGCAGAGTCGCG
This sequence comes from Steroidobacteraceae bacterium, assembly GCA_036498345.1. Lineage (GTDB taxonomy): Bacteria > Pseudomonadota > Gammaproteobacteria > Steroidobacterales > Steroidobacteraceae > Bog-1198. The sequence goes on along the minus strand of DASYFQ010000132.1, from coordinate 10,604 downwards.
GGCGCCGCGCCGGTGACGCTGCCCAGCCATTGCCCGGTGTGCGGATCGCCGGTCGTGCGCGAGGCCGATCAAGCGGTCGCGCGCTGCACCGGACGGCTGATATGCCCCGCGCAGCGCAAGGAGGAAATCAAACATTTTGCCTCACGCCGTGCCCTGGACATCCAGGGTCTGGGCGACAAGCTCGTGGAACAGCTGGCGGATCTCGGTTGGGTGCGTACGCCGGCGGACCTATTCGATCTGCGCACGGAGCAGCTCTCGACGCTCGAGCGCATGGGCGAGAAATCCGCACAGAAATTGCACTCGGCCATTCTGGCGTCGAAGCGCACGACGTTGCCGCGCTTTCTGTACGCCCTCGGCATGCGCGATGTGGGTGAGGCGACCGCGCTCGCGCTCGCGCAGCATTTCGGCGACATCGCGGCGTTGCGCCGAGCCGGGGAGGACGAGATCCAGCGCGTGCCGGACGTGGGCCCGGTGGTGGCAAAGAATGTTGCCGCCTATTTTAGAGATCCCGGCAATGCGGCCGTCGTCGATCGGCTGATCGCCAGCGGCATCACCTGGCCCGCCCCGGCGCCGCCCAGTTCCCACGCAAAATTGACGGGTAAGACCTTCGTACTGACGGGCACGCTGCAAACGCTGACGCGCGAGGCGGCGGCGGAGGCCATCGTTGAACTCGGCGGCAAGGTGAGCGGCAGTGTGTCGAAAAAAACGCAGTACGTGGTGGCGGGGGCGGATGCGGGGTCCAAGCTCAAAAAAGCCCAACAATTGGGCGTCACGGTACTCGACGAGGCTGCATTCCTGAAATTGCTGAAGAAGTAGCAGACGCCCGAAGGGTGCGGGCCCAGGATGGGCCCGCGTCACTTTCCGCGAATCCGCTACTGTTCAGCGATGAACGTCAGAGTTCTGCCAATGAATGTCAGAGCTTCTTTTCGATCTTGGCGTTCTTCTTCAGGCCATCGATATAGACCTGAAATTTCGTTTGCATGATGCCGTTGGTCAGCTGACCCTTCATCTGGTCGAACGGCGCGTCGCGCGTATCCTGGAGCTTGATGATGTGCCAGCCGTACTGGGTCTGCACGGGGTCGGTCGTCATTTCACCTTTCTTCAGGCCTTTGACGGCATCACCGAACGGCTTGACCATGCGCGCCGTGGTGAACCAGCCGAGGTCGCCGCCGTTTGCTTTCGAATTGTCGGTGGAATCGGACTTCGCGACATCCTCGAACTTGGCTCCGCCCTTGATCTTCTTGATGAGCTGCTCGGCCTTTTCCTTGGTCGGCACCAAGATGTGCGAGGCGTGATACTCGGTCTTGTCCGTAGCGGCGTCGTACGCGGCATGCAGCTCCTGGTCGGAGGGTTCATTGCTCTTCACGTACTTCTGCGCGGCGGCGTCGGCCAAGATCTGCGTACGCAGGAGAGCGATTCGCGTGGCGACGTCCGGGTCCTTGTCCAACCCGTCTTTCTCGGCCTGAGTCGCGATGAGCTGCATGTTGATCATCTGATCCAGGACCTGATTCTTTTCGTCCGCGGTCACGTCGGACGCCGGTTTGCCCCGCAGCAGACCCTTCAGGTAGTCATCGTAGGCGTCGCGCGAAATGGGCGTGCCGTCGACGACGGCGACCGGCGGCGTGGCCGGCTTGTCGGTGGCCGCGGGCGCCACCACGGCTTGCTGTCCTCCCTTGCCGCAGGCCGCCAGCAGTAGGGTAATCGCTGCCACGGTGGACACGCGGGCCCACTGTGCACTAAAAAATTGAGTCATTTGGATCCTCTATGCAGGAAAAAGGCCGCTATGGCCGACATGGCCGACGCGCCGGGGGCCGCAGTTTAGCCTTTACCGCGCGATCTCTCCAATTTTCATCAGAAAGAGCCGTCGGTCGCCGGGGGGGCCGAGGCCTCGATCGCCAACGCGTGGATGTCGGTTTCCAATAGGTCGCCGACCGCGGCGTACACCAGACGGTGGCGAGCCACCGGCGGTACCCCCCGGAAGGCCTCGGCCACGATGGTGACGCGGAAATGACTGTGGCCTCCCGCCGCCCCCGCGTGGCCGGCGTGCAAGTGGCTCTCGTCCTCGATGACCAGGAGCGCCGGGGAAAAATGCGACTCCAGGCGCCGCCGCAGGCGTTGTTCGCGGCCGGACGCCGTCTCGCTCATATTTAAGCCCTGATTCCCTAGCCCTGATCCGATTGCGCCGGCTTGATCTTGCCGCTCAGCCATAGGACCTGGGGCACCATGAAAATCAGCATCGCCACCGTGATGCCGAAGACTTTGAAATTGACCCAGATGTTTTCGTCAAAGTTCCGCGCGACGTAGATATTCGCCGCCGCGAGCAACGCCAGCCAGCCCACCCACAGGGTATTGATCAGCAGCCAAGTACGGTCCGCGAGAGGCAGCGGCTGGTTGAACACGGCCTCCAGCATGCGCCGCGCCAGAGGCTGCTTACCCAGCACCATGCTGCCGAGAAAAGCGGCCGCCGCCAAAGCGAGCAGGATGGTGGGTTTCCATTGAATGAAGCGGCGGTCGTGCAGCAGCAGCGTGGCGGAGCCGAGCACGAGCACGACGGCCACGGTGACGATGTGCATGGTCTTGAATTCGCCGGTGCGCAACCGGTGCACCGTCAGCTGCAGCACGCAGGCGATCATGAGCGCGGCCGTGGCCCAGTAGATGCCCAGCAGCTTGAAACCGACGAAAAATACGATTAGGGGAAACCATTCGAGTAGCTGATTCATCCGCGTATCATAGCCGACGAAATGAGTATCTACCTGCAACTGCATGCGGTCTCCCCGCAGCGGCGCTTCGTGCGCCAGGCCGTCGAGGTTCTGCGCGGCGGAGGGGTGATCGTGTATCCCACGGATTCCTGCTACGCGCTCGGGTGCCACATCGGCGACAAGGCGGCGCTGGAGCGCATCCGCGATATTCGGCAAACGGATCGGAATCATCATTTCACCCTGGTCTGCCGCGACCTCGCCGACGTCGGCAAGTACGCCATGGTCGACAACTGGCAGTACCGGCTGTTGCGTGCGCACACACCGGGCCCCTATACGTTTCTGCTCAAGGCCTCGCGCGAGACGCCGCGGCGGTTGAAGCACGAACGACGGGGCACCATCGGATTGCGCGTTCCGGATCATCCGGTGACCGCGATGTTGCTGGGCGAGCTGGGTGAGCCCGTCATGAGTTCGACGCTGCTGCTGCCGGGCGAAGAACTGCCGCGCACCGATGCCAAAGAGATTTACGAGAAGCTCGAACACAGCGTCGATCTGGTCCTGGACGGCGGCAATTGCGGGCTCATCCCCACCTCGGTGATCGATCTGTCGGGCGACCGCGCCATCGTGACGCGCGCGGGCCGCGGCCCGTTAGGCCCCTTTGCAGACTCGGCAACCGTATAATGCCGGCGCAATGGGGGCAATATTGCTCGTATTTAGTTTACGTAACGAGTGTAAGCATTGGATTTATTTGCATTTCTTTATAAGATCTCGATCTGGGCAATCCCGGTACTGTTTGCAATCACCCTGCACGAAGTGGCGCACGGCTGGATGGCCAGATACTTCGGTGACCGCACCGCCGAGATGCTCGGGCGCCTGAGTTTGAACCCGCTACGCCACATCGATCCCATCGGTACCGTGCTGGTTCCCGGACTATTGCTGGCCGTCGGCGGACCTTTGTTCGGATGGGCGAAACCGGTGCCCGTGGCGACGAGCATGCTGCGCAATCCGCGCCGGGCGATGGTTCTGGTGGCGCTTGCCGGGCCGGCGGCGAATCTCTTCATGGCGATGGTGTGGTGCGCGGTACTGGGCGGGATCGCCCGGGTCAACGGCAACGAGACCCTGGACGGTTGGATAGCGCTCATGGCGCAGGCGGGCATCGTGATCAACGTGGTTCTTGCGGTATTCAATCTGTTGCCCATTCCTCCGCTCGACGGCGGGCGGGTACTCATGGGGTTGCTGCCGCCTCGCATGGGTACCCGATTGGAAAAAATAGAGCCGGTCGGTCTGTTCATCGTGCTCGGATTGTCCGCATTCGGACTCTTCGGGTGGCTGTTCAATCCGGCCTACCGGGTCATCGGCCACATCATCAATGCCTTGTTCGGATCGCCGGCATGAGCGGCCCGGTGCAAAATCGACGCGTGCTGTCCGGCATGCGGCCCACGGGCCACCTGCATCTGGGCAATTATCACGGTGCGCTGAAGAATTGGATCGACCTGCAGTACCAATACGAGTGCTTTTTCTTCATCGCCGATTGGCATGCGCTGACCACGGGCTACGAGGACACCTCGAAGCTCGAGGAGTATGTGTGGACGATGGCCATCGACTGGCTGGCAGCGGGCCTCAATCCCGGCGTCGCCACCTTGTTCATCCAATCGAAAGTGCCGGAGCATGCAGAGCTGCACCTGTTGCTGTCCATGATCACACCCTTGGGATGGCTGGAGCGCGTGCCTTCCTACAAGGATCAGCAGGCTCAACTCGCCGATCGCGATTTGAGCACGTACGGCTTTCTGGGCTACCCCTTGCTGCAATCCGCGGACATTTTGCTGTACCGCTCGCAATACGTGCCGGTGGGCGAAGATCAGGTCGCGCACGTGGAAATCACCCGGGAGGTGGCGAGGCGGTTCAACCATATCTACGGCCGCGAGCCGGAGTTCGAACAGAAGGTCGAGAAGGCCATCAAGAGCTTGGGGTCGCGCAATTCCGCCATGTACCGCGCGCTGCGCAAGGAGTTCCAGGAAAAGGGTCATGCCGACGCGCTGGAGAAGGCGCGCGCGCTGGTCGAATCGAACGCCCGGTTGACGGTCGCCGACCGCGATCGCCTGTTCGGATTTCTCGAGGGAACCGGCATTGCCATTTTGCCCGAGCCGGAGGTGCTGCTCACCGCGACGCCCAAAGTGCCGGGGCTAGACGGACGTAAAATGTCGAAGTCCTACAACAACACCATCGGCTTGCGCGAGGATCCGGATTCGGTCGTCAAGAAGCTCAAGGCCATGCAAACCGATCCGGCACGCGTGCGGCGCACCGATCCGGGCGACCCCGAAAAATGTCCGGTGTGGGACCTGCATAAAGTGTATTCAAACGCCGACACTCTGCAGTGGGTGCAGACGGGGTGCCGAAGCGCGGGTATCGGTTGCTTGGAATGCAAGGCGCCGCTGATCGAAAAGATCGTCGAGGAAGTGTCCGCGATCTCGAAACGGGCGCAAGAGTTTGAAGAGAATCCCGAACTGGTACGCGGTATCATCGCCGAGGGATGCGAGCGCGCGCGGGGAGCGGCGCGCGACACGCTGGACGCCGTCCGTCAAGCCATGGCCATGGACTACAGATGAAACCTGAATTGACGCTTGTGCAGAACGCTGCGGCGACGCCACCGGCCGCCGTGCTTCAGCCTGCGCAGGGTGAAATGCCATTTGCGGTGGTGGAGGGTCAGCCCATTACCGAGATGCCGCGAGATCTGTACATCCCGCCGCAGGCGCTCGAGGTGTTTCTCGAGGCCTTCGAAGGACCGCTGGATATGCTACTGTACCTGATACGGCGGCAGAATTTGGACATTCTCGACATTCCGATCGCCGAAATCACTCGTCAGTACATGCGCTACATCGAATTGATGCAGGTGCTGCAATTGGAGCTGGCTGGCGAGTACCTGCTGATGGCGGCAACGCTTGCCGAAGTGAAATCGCGCATGCTCCTGCCGCGCGTCGGCCATGACGAATCGGCGGACGAGGGCGATCCTCGCGCCGAGCTGGTGCGCCGCCTCCAAGAATACGAGCGCTTCAAGCGGGCCGCCGAGGGAATCGATCGCATGCCGCGGCTGGAGCGCGATACCTGGCTCGCCTCGGCGGACTTGGCGGACCGCAAAGTCGTGCGCATTCCGCCGCAGGTCAGCTTGCAGGAAATGCTGTTGGCCTTTCAGGACGTACTGTCGCGCAGCGATATGTTCGCCCATCATCACGTGCAGCGCGAGCCGCTGTCGGTGCGGCAGCGCATGACCGACGTGTTGTCGTCGTTGACGGGAAGCGCGTTCGTGGATTTCGTGCAGCTGTTTCGCGCCGAGGAAGGCCGCCGCGGGGTGACGGTCACCTTCGTCGCCATACTGGAACTGTTGCGCGAAGGACTGATCGAGATAGCGCAGGCGGAGGCGTATGCGCCGCTGCACGTACGGCTCGGCAATCCGTCCCGGCACCTCAAACTGGTGGCCGACGACGGCGCCGCCAATGATGATCTTGCGAGAACCCAATGAACGATCAATACGTGAAGAATGTGATTGAAGCGGCGCTGCTCGCCGCCGGCCGGCCGCTGGCGATGGACGAGTTGGTGAGCGTGTTCGACGAGCGCGATGGGTCGAACGCCGAGGAAGTTCGCGCCGCCATTGCAGCGTTGACGGCGGACTACGAGACGCGCGGGCTTGAATTGCTCGAAGTCGCGAGCGGCTATCGGATCCAAATCCGGGCCGGCGTGGCGGAGCCGGTATCGCGGCTCTGGCAGGAGCGTCCCGCCAAGTATTCCCGCGCGCTGCTGGAGACGCTGGCGCTGGTTGCCTATCGGCAGCCGATCACGCGCGGCGAAATCGAACAAATCCGCGGCGTGGCCGTCAACCCCAACATCATCAAGACGCTGCTCGAGCGCAGCTGGATCCGTGTGGTCGGCCACCGCGACGTCCCCGGCAAGCCGGAACTGCTGGGCACGACTCGGGAGTTTCTCGATTATTTCAGCTTGAAGAAACTCGATGACTTGCCGACGCTGGCGCAGCTCAAGGAACTGGAAGACCTGCGGGTGCAATTGACGTTGCCGGGCGCGGACCCGCAAGCAGCGGTCGCAGCCGACGCCGACGTCGACGCCAAGGCCAATGCCGACGCCGACGCAGACGCCAACGCCGATGATGACGCCGACACCGGGACGCCGGATGGCGCCGGCGACGATGAAGATCAGGAGTCGGTCAGTGCGGCGGGCTCGGACGGCGGGCAGGATGCCGACGGCGATTCGCCGCAACCGCATGGTCTGGTCGCAAGCGGTGCCCAAGACGACCCGATTTGATGCGGCCCCGAACGCCCCGCAGGCAAGCACCGTCCCGCAACCAGGCACCGACGCGCAAAGACGAGCCGCCGACGGAGCGTGTGCAGAAGCTGCTGTCGGCGGCGGGCATCGGCTCGCGGCGCGAAGTGGAGCGCTGGATCCGGGAGGGACGCCTGCAAGTGAATGGCGAAGTGCCGGCGTTGGGCGCCAAGCTCACGCCACGCGACCGCATCACGCTCGACGGCCGCCCGGTCAGGCTGCACACGCCGGCGGTGAAGGAATTGCGCGTGCTGTTGTTCCATCGCTCGCCGGGCGAGGCGCTCGATCTGAAGGCCGCCACTTCGCGCGCCGCGGAACACCTGAACTTGCCGCGCGCATCCGGACGGTGGCTGGCGATCCAGCCCATGCCCCCGGTCGATGGAGGTTTGGAGATTCTCACCGACGACGGATCCTGGGCGCACCGGGTGTCGCGCGGCGTGCATGCGCTCACGGTCGACTTCGTGCTCAGGATGCGCGGACCGCTCAACGATCAACTGGTGGAGGAGTTTCGCGCCGCGACGGACTGCGAGGGCGAGGCGATGACCATTCTGCAAGCGGACGCGCAGTATGGGGAAGGATTCAATCATTGGCTCAACGTCACGGTGCGCGCGACGCGCTCGCCCCTGGTGCGGCATTGGTGGGCCGCCCGCGGCATCATCGTGAGCCGCTTGATGCGGGTACGCTTCGGACCGGTGCATCTGTCGCGCGAGTTGCCCCGCGGGCATTCGCGAGCGATGCTGCCGAGCGAACGCAACGCGCTGATCAACGAAATCAACGCGGCCAAGCTGGCCGTCGACGTCGCCAAGTTCGGCGAGCAAGCGCCTGACGCCGACGAATCCTAGATCGGCATCGTGATGCGGCTCGGTGCGAGAGCCCCTAGGTCGACGTCACGGCGAGGGTTGCGAGGCCTGGAGCAATTGCGCCAGGTACTGCTGCCAAACGGCAGCCCAGGTATGCGTGCCATGTCCGTGGGTCTGATCGGAGGCGGGCAGCAGCACGAAGTGCCCGTCTTTCACGCGTTTGATTTCACGTTCGGCGATGCCGAGTTCCGGCGGGTTGATGAAATCATCGGCTGAGTTGACGTGCCACAAGGGGACTTTGATATTACCGAGACCCGCGGAGGGATCGTATTCGCGGGACGCGTCCACCTGGTAGAGGAGATCGTTGGCGTCCAAGTCCCGGAGTTCACGTTGCATGAATATTTCCACGAGCTGGTCCGCGGCATCCCGAGTCGGCAGCGCCAGCTGCATTTGCATCGGGGCACTCCCGGCGATCAACAGCAGGCCGGCCGCCGTGCGCAGCGCACCCAGGGGTTCGCTCTTGTATTCGCCCTGCTGCCACTCCGGATCCGTGCGAATCGCCTGGATGATGAGATTGCGCCACACGCGGTTACGGCCGGTAATTTGCACCGGCAGACAGGCGAGCGGCATCAAGGCATCCGCGAAATCCGGAAACGCCTCGCCCCACATGAAAGTGTGCATGCACCCCATGGAGGTGCCCATCACCAACCGCAAGTGGTCCACCTGGAGACCCTGAAGCACCAGGTCATGCTGGGCAGCCACCATGTCAGCGTAGGTGTACTGGGGGAAGTGCGCATGCAGGCCGTCGCTCGGTTTGCTCGATTTTCCGTGGCCGATCCCGTCCGGCAGGATGATGAAATATCGAGTGCTGTCCAGCAACTGGCCTTTCCCGAACAGAACGCCGGCGAAATGTTCGTTGAGCAGGCTACGGCCCGAGCCGCCGGTCCCGTGCAGGATGAGCACCGCGTTGGCGATCCTGCCGTGGGAGTCGCGCCGCGGTTTGCCGAGGACCGTGTAGTGCAAGCGCAATTCCGGCAGCGATTCGCCCGATGCAAAGTGAAAGTCACGCAGGACATAGTCGCCTTCGACGGGGGCCGCTGCGGCGGCAGGGCCGGAGGCGGAGACGTCGGCGCGGGCCGCGGTCGCGGATACACAGAGCGCAGCGGACAGCGCACAGGAGAGGAATAGTCGCGATAGGTGCATCGGTTGTTCCACTTGGTTTATTGCGCCTCGATGTATTCCCCATCAATACCGCGACTCTGCGCGCTCAGCAAGTACAGAAAGGCTCCGCTCACCGATGCCGGCGTCGGCACCGTGTTCGGATCTTCGGCAGGATAGGCGGCCGCGCGCATTGCCGTGCGCATGCGGCCCGGATTCACGCTGTTCACGCGAATATTCGGCTCGCCATCGAGCTCCTGCGACAACATGCTGCGCACCGACTCGAGTCCCGACTTCGAGACGGCGTAGGCTCCCCAAAAGGGGCGCTGATTCTTCACCACGCCGCTGCTGACGAAAATCACGGACGCGTCCGCCGACTTGCGTAAGGCGGGCAGCAGAACCTGCGTCAATATGAAGGGTGCGGTGAGATTGACGTGCAGCACCTTGCACCAGGTGGGCACGTCGTATTGCTCGAGGGGCGTCCGATCGCCCAATAGTGCGGCGGCGTGGACCACGCCGTCGAGCTTGCCGAACTCGGCGTCGATGGTCTTCGCGACATTGTCGTAATCGACGGCTGTGGCGGCCGCGAGGTCCAGCATCGCTATCGCCGGCTGCGGAGCGCCCATGGCTTCTATTTCATCGTAGACGCGCTCGAGCTTGGCGCCGTTGCGCCCGGACAGAATTACCGTGGCGCCTGCGCGGGCGCATTCGACCGCCAGCGCTCTCCCTAAGCCGCTGCTGGCGCCGGTGAGCAGGATGACGCGTCCGGCAAGCAGGTCCGCATCGGGCGTGAATGGTTTGGGAATCATGTGGTCTCCGATCATCGATGGGCGCGCCGCGCCGTCTTCCAGGCGAGGAGCATGTCTCTCAACCGCCGGCCCTCCGGCGGGGGCACGCGCCGCTTCAAACGCGCGAGTCCGAGCGCCGCAAGCACCAGCAGGTGTCGATGCCGGGCCCGCTGCGGGCGCGGCAGCATCTGCGCGGCGGTCTCGAAGTATTGTGCAGCCCGCCGGCGCAAGCCGTCGAGATAGCTTCGTAAATGCGGCGGCGGCGAGGCGGCCGCCAGATCGTCATTCTCGATGCCCGCCGCCATGAGTTCATCGATGGCGAAGGGCACGCGCCCAACATGCGCCTCGCGCCGATAGCCGCGGATCGCCCCCGACAGGTAGCCGCCGGCGGCGAGGGCGCCGGTGCAACGGCGCAAGCTCGCCTCATCGGGAACATCGGCCGCGAGTTGCGACGCGAGCGCCAAAGGGTCGCCCCACAGAGCCTGCGTTTGCGGCTCGAGATCGGCGCCGCGCTCCAAGGGCACGCCGCTCACCTGGGCGGCGGCGGCGCTGACCGCGGCCGACAGCGCGCCGAAATCGACGCAGGCTGCGCGCGGCAAGGCGGCGAGATAGACGCTGATGGGGTGGACGGCGGAGCCCAGGCGAAGTCGCTGCATTTCTTCCTGCCACCAGGCGAGCTTCAAATGTGCCACGCTGATGTCGGTCGCGGGATCCATCAGCGCCTGCCACTCGGCGCGCAGGGCATAGACGCCGAGCAAGGGTGCGCGCACCTCGGTCGCGGCGAACAGCCAGCTCCAGTAGCGCGCCGTACCCGGCGGCACGGCGCGCGTTCG
>DASYFQ010000131.1:0-16244 GCA_036498345.1 Steroidobacteraceae bacterium | reverse complement strand
CGGTGTAGCCAGGGATGCGGATGACCTCCATGCGGTCGAGGAGCGGCGCCGGGATGTTCAGGCTGTTGGCGGTGCACACGAACATCACTTCGGACAGGTCGAAATCGACCTCCAGGTAGTGATCGTTGAAGGTGCTGTTCTGCTCAGGGTCGAGCACTTCGAGCAGCGCCGAAGACGGGTCGCCGCGAAAATCCGTCGACATCTTATCGATTTCGTCGAGCAGGAACAGAGGATTGCGCACGCCGCACTTGGCGAGATTCTGGATGATCTTGCCGGGCATCGAGCCGATATAGGTGCGCCGATGGCCGCGGATCTCGGCCTCATCGCGCACGCCGCCCAACGACATGCGCACGAACTTGCGATTGGTGGAGCGCGCCACGCTCTGACCCAGCGAGGTCTTGCCGACGCCCGGCGGGCCGACCAAGCACAGGATGGGCCCGCGCAGGTTCTTCACGCGCTGCTGCACGGCCAGGTATTCGACGATGCGCTCTTTGACTTTCTCGAGGCCATAGTGATCGGCCTCGAGCACCTTTTCCGCGGCCGTGATGTCGAGGTGCACCTTGCTGCGCTTCTTCCACGGCGATTTCACCAGCCAGTCGACGTAGTTGCGCACCACGGTGGCCTCGGCCGACATGGGCGACATGAGCTTGAGCTTGGCGAGCTCGGAATTGGCTTTTTCGCGGGCCTCTTTCGGCATGCCCGCGGCTTTGATGCGCTTTTCCAGCTCGCCGATTTCGTTCGGCGCATCGTCGAGCTCGCCGAGCTCCTTCTGAATGGCCTTCATCTGCTCGTTCAGGTAGTACTCGCGCTGGCTCTTTTCCATCTGCTGCTTGACGCGGCCGCGAATGCGCTTCTCGATCTGCAGTACGTCCATCTCGCCTTCGATGACGGCGAGCATGTGCTCGAGGCGCTTGCGCACATCCGGGATTTCGAGCACCCGTTGTTTCTCGGAGAGCTTCAAGGACATGTGGGCGGCGACCGTGTCCGCCAGGCGCCCCGCCTGCTCGATGCCCGCCAACGAAGTCAGAATCTCGGGCGGCACCTTCTTGTTCAACTTGACATATTGCTCGAACTGCGTGATCACGGAGCGCGTCAGCACGTCCATCTCGCGCTCTTCATAGCGCTCGACATCGGGCAATGCGGTCACTTCCGCGGAAAAGAAATCCCCCTCCACCAGCTTCTCGATGCTGGCGCGGTCCACGCCCTCGACCAGCACCTTGACGGTCCCGTCCGGCAGCTTCAGCAGCTGCAGGATGGTCGCCACGGTGCCGACGCGGTACAGATCCTCGGCTTTGGGATCGTCGACGTCGGCCTGCTTTTGGGCGACCAGAAGAATCCGCTTGTCGGACTTCATGGCGAGGTCGAGCGCGACGATGGATTTCTCCCGCCCGACGAACAGCGGAATCACCATGTGCGGGTACACCACTACGTCGCGCAGCGGCAGCACCGGCATGCCGCTCAAGGCGGGCGCGGTTTCTTCGGGGACATCGATAACGGGTTCGTCGCTCACTAGGCTAGCCTTCCATTTGTGGCATGTGCGTCAATCAACACCGAACTACATGCGGCCGCCTGCAATGAGTTTCAATGGGCTCAGAGATGGTCCGAGCCCGTGGGCCGCCGCTGTTCCTCAACCGGAGCCACCAGACGCGTCTCGTCGGTCCGATGGACAATATAAGGTTTATTGTGGCCTTCGATCACCTGCTCGTCGACCACGACTTTCTGAACATTGCGCAATGACGGCAGGTCGTACATGGTGTCGAGCAGCACGTTCTCGAGAATGGTGCGCAGGCCCCGCGCGCCGGTCTTACGCTGCATCGCCTTGCGCGCCACCGACCGCAGCGCGTCCTCGCGGAAATCCAATTCCACACCCTCCATGTCGAACAGTTTGCGGTACTGCTTGGTCAGAGCGTTCTTCGGCTGCATCAAGATCGAGATCAGCGCGTCCTCGTCCAGCTCCTCCAGGGTCGCGACCACCGGCAGGCGGCCGACGAATTCCGGAATCAGGCCGTACTTGATCAAATCCTCGGGCTCGGTGTCGTGGAACACGTCATTGCCGTGCGGGCGCGCGTTCTGTTCGCGCACCTCGGCGACGAAGCCGATGCCGCTCTTGTGCGTGCGGTTCATGATGATCTTTTCGAGACCCGCGAACGCTCCGCCGCAGATGAACAGAATATTGGTGGTGTCCACTTGCAGGAATTCCTGCTGCGGATGCTTGCGGCCGCCCTGCGGCGGTACCGATGCGATGGTGCCCTCGATCAACTTCAACAGGGCCTGTTGCACGCCTTCGCCCGAAACGTCGCGGGTGATCGACGGGTTGTCCGACTTGCGCGAGATCTTGTCGATTTCATCGATGTAGACGATGCCGGTTTGCGCCTTCTCCACGTCGTAATCGCATTTCTGCAACAGTTTTTGGATGATGTTTTCGACGTCCTCACCGACGTAGCCGGCCTCGGTCAGCGTGGTGGCGTCGGCGATGGTGAACGGCACGTTGAGCAGGCGCGCCAGGGTCTCGGCGAGCAGCGTCTTGCCCGACCCGGTCGGCCCGATCAGGAGGATATTGCTCTTCGCGAGCTCCACTTCGTCGCGCGACCGCACGCCTTCGGCGCCGCGGGTCTGAAGCCGCTTGTAGTGGTTGTATACCGCCACCGACAGGACTCGCTTGGCGCGTTCCTGGCCGATGACATATTCATCCAATACCTTCTTGATTTCTTGAGGCTTGGGGAGTTTGTCGCGAGTGCGCTCGGCGCGTTCCTCGAGTTCTTCCCGGATTATGTCGTTGCACAGCTCCACGCATTCGTCGCAGACGAAAACGCTGGGGCCGGCGATGAGTTTCCGAACCTCGTGTTGGCTCTTTCCACAGAAAGAGCAGTACAACAGCTTGCCGTCATCATGTTTGCTGCGCGAATCTTCGCTCATGCTGTCCTCAAATTGACCGCGCTCCCCGAAGATCCACGGGGGAAGCGGCTACAGTACAGACTATATAGCACCCGGCCGACCTCACGCAAAGATAAGGTCTCGCGGGCTGTGATGGGCGTCCGGCCAACGACGTGGAACAAAGCCTTCCCTAGGCCTTGACGGGGATATCTCCCCGTTTCTCGAGCATGGAATCGACCAAACCGTAGGCCCGGGCGGCCTCCGCGGTCATAAAATTGTCCCGATCGCTGTCCTGCTTGACGCGTTCGATGGTTTGGCCGCTGTGCTTGGCCAATATCGCATTCAAGCGCTGCTTGGTCTCCATGACGTCGCGGGCATGGATATCGATGTCGGAGGCCTGGCCCTGAAAGCCGGCCGAGGGCTGGTGAATCATGACTTTCGAGTTCGGCAGCGCGTATCGCTTGCCCGCGGCGCCGGCCGCCAGCAAAACCGCGCCCATCGAGGCGGCGAGTCCTATGCAAATGGTGCTCACGTCCGGTTTGACGAACTGCATGGTGTCGTAAATGGCGAGGCCGGCGCTCACCGAGCCGCCCGGCGAATTGATATAGAGCGCGATGTCCTTTTCAGGGTTTTCCGACTCCAGAAACAAGAGCTGCGCCACGACCAAATTCGCCATGTAGTCCTCGACCGGACCCACGATGAAAATCAGCCGCTCCTTGAGCAGTCGCGAATAGATGTCGTAGGCCCGCTCGCCGCGAGCGGTCTGCTCGACCACCATCGGGACCAAATTGAGTGCGCGCGTCGTCATGGATGCTTGACCTTTTTCAAAATTAGAACTCGGCTTGGTGCAGAGTGAGGACATCTTGGCCCCATTTCAAGGGATACACCTCAACGCTGGACACACCGTAACGCTCAGGCTTCGAAATTCATCAGCTCTTTGAAAGTGGACACCTTCTCGCGCACCTTAGCATGCTCGAGAATCCAATCCACGACCTGGTCCTCAAGTGCGAGACTCTCCACCTGGCGCATGGCGTCCGCGTTCTGCTGATAGGCGCGCTTGAGCGCGGCAGCATCACCGTACGCGCCCACCATTTCGTCCAATCGCGCGTTCGCGCGCTTCGGATCCACCACCAGATTCTCGCGGCGAATGACGTCGTTCATCAGCAAGCCGAGTGCGACCCGGCGGCGTGCGGGCTCGATCAACGGCTCGCGCGGCGGCGCCTGCGAGACATCTTTTGCCCCGGCGCGGCGCATGGCTTCGATTTGCATGTCCCGTATCTGGGACTCGAGCAAGGAATTCGGCACGTCGAGGGGATTGGCCTGGTAGAGCTTCTCCAGCACCGCCGTCTTGTTGCGGTTGCGCAAGTTTTGCTCGAGCTCGCGGCGCATATTGGCCGCCACGTCCTCGCGCAGCCTCGGAATTCCACCCTCGGTGACGCCGAACGATTTGCAGAACTCTTCGTCGAGCTCCGGCAAGGTCGGCGCCTCGACCGTCTTGATCTGCGCGCTGAAAATCGCGAGCTTGCCGGCGAGTTCCGTCGCGCGGTAATCGGCGGGAAAATTCACGTTGATGTCGCGCTGATCGCCCGCCGCGGCGCCGACCAAACCCTGCTCGAGTTCCGGCAGCATCCGTCCCTCGCCCAGTACGATCGCGACGTTCTCGCCCTTGCCGCCGGCAAACTCCGTGCCGTCGATGGTGCCCACGAAATCAATGCTGACCTTATCGCCGATGGCCGCCGCACGCTCCACCTGCGAGTACTTCATTTGCTGCTTGCGCAGACGCTCGACCATGGCGTCGATATCGCTCTCGGTGACGTCGGCGGTGACGCGCTCGAGCTCCAGCGAATCAAAAGGCTGCAGCGCTACTTCGGGGAAAACCTCAAATGTCGCCACGTATTTAAGGTCTTGACCCTCGTCCATGCTCTGCGGCTCGATTCGCGGGCTACCGGCGGGCGACAGCTGTTTCTCGGTGACAGCCTCGGCAAAGCTCGATTGCAGCAGCTCACCGATCACTTCGCGGTGCACCTGGCTGCCGAACTGCTGGCGAATCACCTTGATCGGCGCCTTGCCCGGACGGAAGCCGTTCAAGCGCGCGGTACGGCTCAAATTCTGCAACCGCGAGGCAATTTCCTTGCTCACGCGTTCGGCAGGAACCTGCACTTGCATGCGGCGCTCTAATTTGCTGATACTCTCGACGGAAACCTGCATGTCAATCCTCGTGGTTGTAGCTCTGTTGTCAGCAATGGCGGGCCAATGCCTGGTGCGAAAGGCGAGACTCGAACTCGCACGGGTTTCCCCACCAGATCCTAAGTCTGGCGCGTCTACCAATTCCGCCACATTCGCATCGGAATAGCTCTCTAGTATAGCGGAGTCGCCATCACGCCGGGGGCCCTGCGGGGCGCCTGGGTCGCGCCTAGCGAGGCCCGCCTAGCGGGGCTCGCTTTCGCGGACCAGCAGCCGGGCCACTTCCCGCAGCGCCGGCAAGCCGTTTTCGAGCATGAAATAAAGGGGGCTATCGCCTTCGAACGGCGGCGTTTCGCGCGGCGCATGCACCCAGGCCCAGGCGCGATCCTTGAAGCTGGCACCCCCGGTCAAGGAGTATTGGATGTTGGCGATCAATGCGGCGCGTTCTTGCTGCGTTGCCGAAAGACGCGGCGCCTGGCCCAGCCGATAACGCTCCAGCACCTGGGGCGAGGGAATCTTGAGCAGCCGGCATTGCTGCAACGGCGAGAGCTCCCATGCGTCGGCGATCAAAAAAAATCGTTTCAGGGCACTGGTGCTGGTATGCCTGGCCGCGCGACGGCTCGCCGGCTGCAGTACCAAACGCGGTCCAGTACGAGGTTTGCTGGGCAATGCCGTGCTCACAATAACTCCCTAGCATACTCCCCTATCGCGCATTCGCTCGCCATCCTGGACACGCGCTCGCTATGATGTGCGCATGTCGCTGACCTTCGCCGAACGGCTCGCCCGAGCACAACAAGCCAGCGGCAGCCTAGTCTGCGTCGGCCTCGATCCGGATCCCGCGAGGCTTCCCCAGGACCTGGCCGCGGCGGAGGAGCACCGCGGCGTCCCGGATCTGCGCGTCGGCCAAGATCCCTACGGCGGCGCTGCGCCCCTCTATGCCTTCAATCGCCGCATCGTGGACGCCACTGCCGGCATTGCGGCGGCCTACAAGCCACAGATCGCGTTCTACAGCGCGCTCGGCGCCGAGGACCAACTGATCGCGAGCATCCGCTACATCCGCGAGCGCGCGCCGGCCGCCCTGGTCATTCTCGACGCCAAGCGCGGCGATATCGGCAATACCGCGGAGGCCTACGCGCGCGAGGCGTTCGATCGATACGGCGCTGATGCGGTGACCGTCAATCCCTACATGGGCGAAGATTCGGTGCGGCCCTTTCTCGCCCGGCCGGACCGGGGGGCGATACTGCTCTGCCGCACCTCCAATCCGGGGGCCCAGGATTTTCAGGATTTACTCGTGGACGGCCTGCCGCTCTATCGCCGGGTGGCGCAGCGCGCCGCGGGCCACTGGAATGCGTACGGCAATCTCATGCTGGTGGTGGGCGCCACCTTTCCGCGGGAAATGGCCGAGCTGCGCCTGGCGCATCCCGAGGTGTCGTTTTTGGTGCCCGGTATTGGTGCGCAAGGCGGCGATCTCGACGCGACTCTGGCGGCGGGCCTGGACGCGCACGGCGCGGGACTGCTCATCAGCTCCTCGCGCAACATCATCTATGCCGGCGGCGGCGCGTCCGGAGCGATCCGCGAGGCGGCCGTGGAACTGCGCACGGCGATCGATAAAGGGCGCGCGCATCCGCAGCGCCTCCATCGTTCGGCGTGATGCGTCTCAAAACGCGGTTTTGATGGTCCCGCCGTCGACCCGCAGCGCCGCACCGTTGGTCGCGGACGACAGGGGACTC
Source organism: Steroidobacteraceae bacterium (assembly GCA_036498345.1). Classification (GTDB taxonomy): domain Bacteria; phylum Pseudomonadota; class Gammaproteobacteria; order Steroidobacterales; family Steroidobacteraceae; genus Bog-1198. The sequence goes on along the minus strand of DASYFQ010000131.1, from coordinate 9,456 downwards.
GCCACGTAAGTCACCATCACCGCGACCTCTTCGGGCGTGGCAAACCGCTGCAGCAACGACGTGGGCCGTGCGGTCTTGAAGAAATCCCTTTCCACCGTCTCGGCGCTCTGACCGGATTTGGCCGCCATTTCGGCGACGAAATCTCCCACCCCGCGAGAGCGTGTGGGCCCCGGCAGTACGGTATTTACTGTAATCCCGGTGCCGGCGGTGGTTTCCGCCAAACCGCGGGCAACCGCGATCTGCGCGGCCTTGGTCATGCCGTAATGAATCATCTCCGCCGGAATATGGTATCCGCTCTCGCTCGAGATGAAGATGATGCGGCCCCAATTGCGTTTACGCATGGAGGGCAGGTACAGCCTCGAGAGGCGCGCGCCGCTCAGCACGTTCACATCGAAGAATCGCTGCCAGTCGGCGTCGGAAATCTCCTCGAACGGCTTGACCTCGAAGATGCCGAGGTTGTTCACCAGAATATCCACCACGGGATGGCGCTGCACCAAGGTGTCGGCAACCGAGCCGACGGCGAGGTCGCCCGCGAACCCGATGACGTCACCGTCGGTCTCGGACTTCATCGCCGCCACGGCGCCATCCACGGCGGCGGCAGTTCGCCCATTGACGATCACGGTCGCGCCTTCGCGCGCGAGCGAGGCTGCGATGGCATTGCCGATGCCCGCGGTGGAACCGGTGACCAGCGCGATTTTCTTCGCTAACTTCAGATCCATGAGGAGGGGCCCTACGTGTGAACCATAGACATGACTTAGTCTGTGGCCACCGGAACCAAGTTCAACCCCTTTCCCTAGCGATGTCCCTTACGGCGGAAGCTCCACCGGCGCCGAGTTCAATTTGTAAACGACCCCGTCCTTCATCACGAAGCTCACCCGCTTCATGACACTGATATCGTCGATGGGATTGCCGGGAACCGCTACGACATCGGCGATCTTGCCCGCCGTCACGGTGCCCAAATCCTTGTCGTGCCTCAGCAACTGCGCCGCGTTCAAGGTCGCGGCTTGAATGGTGAACATCGGCGGCATGCCGGCTCCCACCATCAATTCGAACTCATGCGCATTCTGTCCGTGCGGATAGACGGCGGCATCGGTGCCGAACGCAATCTTCACGTGCGCCCTGTAGGCGCGCCCGGCCGTCGCCTGAATCAAAGGTCCGATCGCCGCGGCCTTGGCGGCGACCTGCGGCGGGTAATAGCCGGGCACCTTGGCCTGCCGCGCGACGAAGTCGCCTGCGATGATGGTGGGCACGTACCAGGTGCCATGTTCCACCATGAGTTTCATGTCCTCGGCATCCATGTACGTACCGTGTTCAATGGAATCGACGCCGCCGATCACGGCACGTCGAATGGCCTCGGCGCCATGCGCGTGCGCGGCCACCGCGAATCCATAATCATGGGCGGTGGCCACCACGGCCTTGATTTCCTCCAAGGTCATCTGCGCGTTATCCCCGCTCGTGCTCTCGTCGAGCACGCCGCCGGACGGCATGATCTTGATGAGGTCATCGCCCAATTTATAGTGCTGGCGCACCGCTTTCGCTGCGTCTTCCACGCTGTTGATGATGCCTTCGGCGGGCCCCGGATCTCCTGCGAGGTCGGTGCGGAAGCCATTGGTCGGGTCCCCATGGCCGCCGGTGCTGCCCATCGCCCGGCCGGCGGTGTATATCCTCGGACCGGGAATGATCCCCGCGTTGATGGCGTTGCGGAGCGCAACCGATTCGTTGGCTTGATCGCCGACATTGCGCACCGTGGTGAAGCCGGCCAACAGCGTGCGGCGTGCATAGACCGTGGAGCGGATGGCGTAGTCCGCGACGTTCCAATGAAACCTGTCGATGTAATAGGTGCGGCTGGTCTCGCCTGTCAGGTGAGTATGGGCATCGATCAATCCGGGCATGCAGGTTTGCGTAGAGAGGTCGATTACCTTGGCGCCGGAAGGCGGCCGAGCTCCGCTCGAGACCTCCTTGATTCGACCGCCCTCGATCACGATCGTGGTCTCGCCCAGCATCTTGCCGTTGGCCGTGTCGATGAGATGGCCGCATTGCAATGCCGTGACCGCGGGCGCCGCGGGCGCCTCGGCGTCGCCCGAAACGGCGATGTCAGCGCCGGCGAGGATGATCGCGATGGCGGCGCCAAGCACAATCCACAGCGGGGTTCCGATTCGTGAGTCAGGCATGCCAATCCTCATTGTCCGCCGGGAGCCGGGCTCGCGGACTGTTGTCGGTTCTTGATTTCGTCGGAAATGATGAAAGCGTGAATGGCTCGCACGTCATCCGCGGACAGCGCATCGCTGAATGACGGCATTCCAGCATACGACAGGGTGCCTTTCAACACGATGGATTCGAATACGCCGTGTATGGCCGGAGGCAGATTCCACAAGTCCGGATAGGCATTGGCCGGTTCCGCGCCCGACGCATGGCAGGAGCGGCAGCGGGAGAAAAACAGCTCCTGACCTTTCGCAAGCGTCGCCGCATCGGTACTCGTCGCGACCGGCACTTCCTGCTTTTCGCGGTGACGCGCGGCGGGAATCGTTACCGCTCCTCCGCCGAGCTTGAACACCAGTACCCGCTCGGAGTTCTCGTACTTGAGCGCCGCCGATCCTGGGGGATAGCCGATCGCGCTCATCGCTCCGCCGAAGCCGGCGAGAACCGCCACGTATTGGACGCCGTCGATCTCGTAGGAGATGGGTCCCGCCATGATGCCGGTGCCGGTGTCGATGCTCGCAAGCTTGCGGCCGCTCTTGGCCTCGTACGCCGCGAAGGCGCCATCCGCAGATCCCTGAAACACCAGACCCGTCGCGGTCGACAACACACCGCCTCCCCAGAAGGGCATGGGTGCGGTTTGCCACACCAGCTTTCCCGCCACCGGATCCCATGCCTTCAACACGGAGTCCAATTGCGGGGAGCTGCTGCCCGGCTCCGGAGGCGCCCATCCCATGACATCCCCCTCGTTGTCGGCCCCGGGCCGAAAATGCACGTCCTTCCCGGGGAGCATGCCGAACGTCATGCCGGCATCGATCGACGGCACGAACACCAGATGGTCGGTTTGGCTATAGGACATCGGCATCCAATTGTGGCCGCCGGCCTGAGACGGGAAAATCACCCGCTTCTGGGTCGAGTAATTCGACTCTTCGGTGAACTCCGGTTTTCCGGACTTCAGATCCACGCGTTTGGCCCAGGTCACCCGCGAATAGGCGTTGGCGGACAGCAACTCGCCGGTGATCCGATCGAGCACGTAGAAAAATCCGTTCTTGGGCGCCTGCATGAGGACGTGGCGGGTTTTGCCGCCTATATCCAAGTCCGCCAGAATCATGTTCTGGGTCGCCGTGTAGTCCCAGCTGTCCCCGGGGGTGGTTTGGTAATACCAGCGCATTCGGCCGGTGTTCACATCGAGCGCCACGATCGATGCCAGAAACAAGTTGTCACCGCCGCCGGGGCTGCGAATCCATACCGGGTGCGGCATGCCGTTACCCACGCCGACATACAGCAATCTCAATGTCGGGTCATACACCATCGAGTCCCACACCGTACCGCCGCCGCCCAGATCCCAGCGCGAGTCCTTGCTCCACGTGCGCCGCGCGAGACTGACATCGGGCGATTCATCCGGACCCTTGGCGGGGTCTCCCGGAACGGTGAAAAAACGCCAGGAGAGTTTTCCGGACTTGAGATCGTAGGCGGTCACGTACCCGCGGGCGCCCATCTCGGCGCCGCTGTTGCCGATGACGACGTTGCGCCCCGCAATTCGCGGCGCCCCCGTGCTCGAGTAATTCATGGTCACGCGATCGATGAAGGTGTCGGCGCGCCACATCACCGCGCCGGTCTTTGCGTCGAGTGCGATGAGATAACCGTCGAGCGTCGCCACGTACACCCGGCCTTCCCGTACGGCGACTCCCCGATTCACCACATCGCAGCAGGCGTTGCGCGCCCATTGTCCGGCAACCTGCGGATCGTATTTCCAGAGCAGCCGCCCCGAACGGGCATCGAGGGCATACACCACGCTCCACGGACCGGAGAAATACATGACCCCATCCGCGACCAGCGGCGAGGCCTCGTTGCCGCGATGAGTACGGCCGCGCACCACGAAGCCGTCGAACTCCCAGGCCAGACCGAGCGTTGCGACATTCGACGCATCGATCTGCCCCAGCGGCGAGAAATAGGCTGCATCGAAGCTGCGCCCATTGAGCGGCCAGTCGCGGGCTTCCCGGTCAGCGGCCTGCGCCGCAGCGCCGTGCGCCGTAACGCCCGCGATCAACACCGCCAGCAGCAACGAAATGCGACTCGTCATCAGCGCCCCCTAAAACGTCGTCTTCACGCCGATGCCGATGGTACGCGGCCGCAACGTGGTCGCGCTCGACACCCCCGACGCGCGCCTGAAATCGAGATACGGTGCGGCGTCGGTGAGATTGTCGATGTACAGCCGATACTGCATTGCCCCGTTGATGAAATTGAAATTCGCGTTCACCACATGATAGGCAGCCTGGACCTGAGTGGCATCGGGGATCTGTCCCAAGCTGCCGTTGGCATAGGTCACACTCTGTATGGATTCGAATTGGCGCAGGTTGGCGCCATGATACTGATACTCGGTGCGAAAGCTTCCCGTCCACCGTCCGCTGTTCAAGAATCGGTAATCGCCGTACAGGCTTCCCATCCACTTCGGTGTGTCGAGCACCTCCTGACCCACCGTGGCGGAGACGCCGGGTGCGGACTCGGTGATCCGGGTCGCCGTGTACGAGGCAGTGCCGCCGACTGAAACGCCCGAGCCCAGCGCGGACTCCGCCGACAGCTCGGCGCCCTTCACCGTGGCGGCGCCGACATTGCCGACGTACTGGAAGCCGCAGGAGGTGAGATTGACTTGCTGCTGAATCTTCTTCCAGTCGGTGTAATAGATCGCCGCGTTGATCACCGAGCGCTTTTCGCCGATTTCGTTCTTGCTGCCGAGCTCGTAGGTCCAGAGACTGTCCGGTTGAAAGCTGTCGGGCGCGCGCGTGATGCCGAGCCGCGCGAAGTCCGGCGCGCACAGGGGACTCGAGGTGTTGAAGCGATTGGGGCCGCCCTGGCGAAACCCCTTGCTCGCGCTGCCATACAACAAGTGGTTGTCGAGCGGGCGGTAGCTCAGCGAAAACTTCGGCGTGACGCCCACGTCGGTGCTGCGCTTGGCGTCGACCTCACTGTGACCGCCGTTGAGCACGCCATCGAACATGGCGTCGATTTTCTGTTTGATGTCGAACCACCGCAGGCCTGCGCTCACGTCCCATTGACGAGTCAACGAATAGGTCACGTCGCCGAACGCCGCTTCTTGCGAGGTGGTCGTCAGCTGGTTGCCCGAATAGGTGATATCCGTTCCACTGCCGAACAAGGTGCCGGCACCGACGGTGTCGACCACCTGATTCAGGTCATCGCGCTGATGCGAGTAATAGATGCCCACCACCCACTTGAGGCTCGCCTGCGGATCGGACGAGGCAAGCCTCAATTCCTGGGTAAAGGTGCGGGACGTGGTGTTGGATGCATTGTAGGAATTGTGGTCCAGCAGCGGAGGCACGAGACCTGCGATGAACAATGAATAGTCCCGATCCCACTCGACGGTGCGGTCAACGTAGCCGCTCAACGAGGTGAAACTCAAACCGGGCAGCTGCTGGGTGACATTGAGGCTGTACACGCCCAGATCATCGCGGGTCGGCTCATTGAAGCGCACGGTGTTTTCGAACTGCGGCAGATTCGTGAAGAAATCGTCCGGATTCGCCTTGTCGCTGCGCTGGATGGTGGCGCTCGGCAGAACGGTCAAGGAGTCGGTGGGAAGCCATTTGACCGACATTCTCGCCGTGGAGGTGCTGCGCTCATTCGAGTTCTCCCGCGCGAAGGTGCTCGGCGAGGCGTACGTGACCGGCGCGAATGCCGCCGGCGGCGTGGTGGCGCTCCGGCTCCAGAGCTGCACCTCCCCGCCCGGTACATTGTCGACGTAGCCGGCATCGAGGCGGTAGGCGCCGCCGATCCGCAAGGCGAGCCGGTCATCGATCAGCGGCAGATTGACGAAGGACTCGACGCTGTACGACACGCCGCCGCGATCCACTGAGGCGACGCCGCCCTCCGCCGTGATGGAGAGATGATTCATCGCAGGCTGACGGCTCACATACTTGATGGCGCCGCCCATGGCGCTGCCGCCGTAGAGGGTGCCCTGTGGACCCTTCAATACCTCGACCCGGTCGAGGTCCACCAGCATGGGATCCGCCGCACCGGCGAAACCGGTGCCGATGGTGATGAGCGAGACGTCGTCCAAATAAATGCCCACCGTCGGGCTGGATGCCGCCGTGCTGATGCCGCGGATCGAGTACTTGCTCTGGCCCGGCTCCGCGCCCGAATAGGAGACTCCGGGGATCGACAGCAGGAGATCGTGGAAATCTCTGGCGCCGGCGCGCTCGATCTCATCCCCGGAGATCGCGCTGACCGATATGGGAATGTCTTGCACTCTCTGCTCGCGCTTCTGCGCGGTGACGACGATTTCCGTAATCTGATCGGGCGAATCCGCAACCGATTGCGCCTTGGCGTCGCCCGGGCTCAGCGGCCCGGCAGCTAAGAAGGCCAATCCGGTCAAGATCGGCATTGCGGCATATTTTCTCATTCCATCATCCCTCCTCGGCTATTTTTGCCGATGAGGAACACTAGGGATGTAGGGGCAGCGATGCATTCGTCATAGTCACGAATGCTGTAGGGGTCGTCACACTTCGATATTGCGCAAGCCGCGGCGGCCCTGCGAGGGGGCGTATCCGAAGCGGCGGTGGAAGGCGGCGCTGAAGGCGCTGCTCGAACCATATCCGGTGGACAGGGCGATTTCCGAGATCATGAGCTGCGATTCGAGCAGCATCCGGCGCGCCTGGTCCATACGCAAGGAGTCGCAGAATTCATAAATACTCATGCCATAGAGCGCGAAGAAGCCGCTGCACAGCTTGTTGCGGTTGAGCCCGAACTGGCGCGCCAGCTGATGAATGGTCGGAGGATGGGCGAACGAGCAGCTGAGGAAGTCGCGCAGGCGCACCAATTGCCGCCGGTCGCGCTCCGTCACGCGCGTTTTCTGATCAGGACCATCGGACTCGGCCCGCAGCCGGTCGAGGATCAAGCAAAACAATTCCACGACCTTCGCCTCGATGTACATGCGCCGGAGCGATCCCCTGCGGCGGCAATGAATGACGGCATTGGCGATTTCCAGCTCCTGGCGGGTCGGCGCCGCAATCGCCATTCGCGGCTGGCTGCGCTTGCGCGCGATCAGGGAATGCAGCGCCGCCGGCATCGCGGCTTGCTCTTCATCCAGGTACTCGGCAATTCTCGCGCGGGCGACCATCGTCGTCACGGCACGCTCGTCGCGGTTGGCGACCACTCTCTCGAACTTGGACACTCCGGCGTCGTGCATCAACACGGCGGTCGCAGGTCCATCGAGCTCGATCGTATGGCGGCCCTGGAATACCAATATGCGCTGTCCCGACAGGCGCACGTGAAACTTCAAAAAATCATCCCCTTCGTAGCTCGTGAGCAGATCTTGCGACAGGTGAATATGCTGTACTGCGACATCGATCCCGTCGGGCAGCGCCAGATTTTCGCTGAATCCTGTGCCGCCGATGCCGGTCGACAGCGCCGCGCCGGTATCTCTATCGAGAGTTTTTAAGGTATCGAGCATTGATCAGCACCAGTTTTCGGCGGGTCGGCGAACGTAACGCGCCTGATGCTAATCGTACCAAAATTTGATTAATCGGTTGTGCAGCGAGGGTTCACATCGTCACCCCCTATCGCGCGCCGATGAGGGCGGATATTTTCGCTCTAACCTCGGCAAGTTCCGATTCCGTAGCCCGTCCTTTGCGCTTCGCTTTGCGAATCACCCAGTCGAGGCTCTTGACTTGATCAGAAAGTGCGACTCCCGGCCTGCTCCCGCTTATTTTCACTTCAAACGGATAGCCTTTGACCTGTGTCGTCATGGGACAGCACAGCATTAAACCCGTCTTACCGTTGTAACTCGATGGGCTGATGACGAGTGCGGGCCGGTGACCGGCATGTTCATGGCTTGCGTGCGGATCGAAGTGGAGCCACACGATGTCGCCGACCTCAGGTACGTAGCGGCGAACCATTAATAGCGGCGAACCATTACAAGAGTTCTTTCCCTACCGGTGCGCCGAAATCAATTTCGGTGTGCAAGTTCTGGGGCGTGATCCCGGCAAGCAATTGATCGATGTCAAATTCGCTGCCCCTGATCGGCTCAATGACGATGCGCCCACCCTCTTCGCGCACATCCACTTCATCATCCAAGCGGAGGTGAGCAGCTTCCATGATGCCGGTTGAAATGCGCACGGATGCGCTATTGCCCCACTTCTTTACTACCGCACGCATAAAGATTCCATTCTTGGACTGGAACGAGCTACTGTATGTCGTTCGTGCCTTTGTGTCGACAATGTCGATACATTACTCCAGAATCGCTAGTTGTCGCGAATCAGGTTTCGATATTTGTTACCGGCGCGTGAACCTTTCCGCGAATCTCGCCACGCCATCGACCGCGCGCAAGTATTGAATCGCCGCGGCGGCGCCCAAGCGGCTAAAGCGATGCAAGGGCATGGGGCGCACCGGTGTCAGCGGAAAGCCCAGGTCTTGCGCGTCCTCGCCGAGCAGCCGGCGCGCAAGCAGCATACCCATGGTCGTCGCCATGGCGACGCCGCGCCCGTTATAGCCCAGCCCGGCCACGATCCCGGGAGCGACTTCATGCAGATGCGGCAGATGGTCGGGAGTCATGGCCACGAAACCCGACCAGTGATAGTCGAAGGAGATTCCGGACAGCTGCGGATAAATCTCCCGGACCGCGCGATAGTGAAGGCGAGCCGCCCGGGCCGGCGGCACATCGCCGAATACGCCCCGCGAACCCATGATCAGCCGGCCTTGCGCATCCAATCGGAAGTACCGCAGCAGGCGCCAGGTATCCGACACCGACTGTCCCTCGGGAAGAATCGAACGGCGCAGGTCCGGCGGCAGTGGCGCGGTGGCCACCTGCAAGGACGGGACGGCAACAACGGTTCGCTGCAGCGGCTCGACGAATTGATCGGAGTAGGCATTGGTCGCAAAAACCACTTGCCGGCACGACACGCTGCCGCCGGCAGTATGTATGCGCCATTCGCCCCCGGCGCGCTCGATACGCGTCGCGGCACTGTGCGTGAAGAGCCGGACGCCGGCGCGCTGCGCTGCCCGGGCGAGTCCGCGCGCGTACGCGAGCGGCTGCACGGTTCCGCCGCGGCGATCGATCAAACCGCCATAGTAGCGCTGCGAGCCGGTGAGGCGCGCCACGTCTGCTTCGCTCAACATCTCGACCGCGGCATCGCGCGCGCGCCACTGGCGCACTCGCGTAGCGATCGGCCCGAGCGCTCGCTCGGACGTGGCGAGTTGCAGCCACCCGCTGCGCACCGCGTCGCAGGCGATTCCATGCCTGCGAATGAG
>DASYFQ010000130.1:0-12165 GCA_036498345.1 Steroidobacteraceae bacterium | reverse complement strand
CATTCCTTAGTGTGTTGGCGCTGCGGTGCTTCTCTGGCAGCGCTCAGTCTGCCCCTCCGAAGACTCGATGTCTGTAAGACGTGCAATGCGGAGTTGCACGTGTGCAAGATGTGCGTCGAGTACGACACCTCGTATGCAAAGAATTGCAAAGAGCCCACGGCGGAGGAAGTGCGCAAAAAGGACGAGGCGAATTTTTGCGATCACTTCAAGCCCAAGGCGGGCGCCTATGTCGCGAAGGACGGCGCGGAACTCGCGCGCGCGAAGTCGGCGCTGGACGATCTATTCAAGAAATAGATGAGTCGAGACGTCGATGCGCGTGCGTCATACCCGAATTGTTGTGATCCGATTCACACCGCCGCAGTCTTTCGCTTCAGCGCAATGGGCGGCGGCCGAATAATGGCGCATGCCATCGAACATCCATGTTGACGCTTGCTCGAGCAGCCAGGGAAACTCACGGGTCGAACTGGTGGTGGTCGTCACCATGCTGGGAGTCATCGCCTCCTTCGCCATTCCGCGCTTCACGCACCTCAAGAACGACGTGCGCGCGTCCGAGGTCGTCGCGTTGAGCGTCAATTTGCGCAGCGCGGCCGCGGCTGCGCATGCGCAATATCTGGAGTCGGGCGCGAGGCTTTCCACGGCGACCATGAAGGGACGGACCGTTCGGCTCAAAAATGGCTATCCTGACGCGGGTGCGGACGGTATTCGGGCGGCGATAGCCGATCCATCCGGGTTCGCCGTCAGTGCCACTTCCCTCTCGGTCAGCTATGCGAAGACCGACGCGCCCGCCCCTGCGCAGTGCGCGGTGACGTACCGTGCCTCTGCGGCGACCACCAGCGAAGCCACGATCACCGATCTTCAGACCGGCGGCTGCTAGCCGCAATTTACCCCGTTCGCGCGAATTCAGGGTATCCCCCACAATAGTCTGCGGGATACTCCCGGTATCTTATGGGTGTATAAGCTACAGGGTTGGATTTGTGACAGACCGGAGTTCGAAAGGATGGCAACATCTCCGGATTACGTAAGGCTCGCGACCAGTTCGTCTCGCAACTTGGCGGACACGGCCCTAGATAGCCTTCGCGATGCCGTGCTAGTAGTCGATGCCCGCCACAAACATCTGCCCGTGGTGTTCGCCAATACGGCGGCCCGCCGCTGTCTGTCCCCGGCCACGGACGCAGTTGGACTGATCGAAACCTCATTGCAGCGTTGGCTGGGAAGCGCTTCGGCGTCGTCCATCGAGACCCTGCTGCCGGCGATGCTGACGGATCCCTCGCGCAGCGTTCTGCAATGGCGTTGTGCCGCGGGCGAGATATCCGTCATGACGGATATCAAGGTCTTGGCCACGGTGCCCGGGCAGCGGCTGGTCATGCTGACGTTCGCTCCGGCACCGGAGCCTGCTTTGATGGTGGCCATCGACAATCTGCCGTATGACCTCCTGATCCTCGACAACGACCTCAGAGTGACTTACGCCAACGCGAGCGCCACGCGCTCGGGCCGCGCGGTGGCGGGTGGGCTGCTGGGCGCTTCCGCATTACGGCTGACCCCGACATCCGCCTTGCACCCCGATGTGTTCGCGCGCGCCTTGCAAGGTACCCAGTTCCATGACGCTACGGTGGAAATCGCGTCACCGACGGGATCGACGCGCTGGTTCGAGGTCGACGTGCAGGCGGTGAAGGGCGCGACGGGCATCGTCGGCTTGGTCGTGCTGTCGATCGAGGTCACCGAGCGCCGCCTGCGCAAGCATTCCCAAAGCAGCAGCGAGCGGCGCCTGCTGGCGCTCACCGAGCATGCTCGCGACATCATGTCGGTGGCCGCGCCCGACGGCACGCTTCAGTACGTCAGCGGTGGGATCAGAAATTCCCTGGGCTACACCTCCGAGGAGCGGCGAGCGAACAATCTGTTCGCGCACGTGCACCCGGAAGACAGCGAGGTTTTGCGCACCAAGTATCAGCAATTGGTCGACGGCCAGATCAAGGCCTATTCCCGCGAGTTTCGGGTTCGGCACAAGGACGGTTCCTACCGCTGGATGGAGTCGAGCTACACCTCCGCGCTCGACAATCCGCTGATCGGCGGCGTGGTGGTCAATTCCCGCGATATCACTGAGCGGAAGCTGGCGGAGTGCCGGCTCGCCCAGCGCGAGGAAGTGTTTCGTTTGGCGGCGGACGCCGTGGACGGCATCATCTATGAATGGGATATGGCGAGCGGTTTCGTACACCGCTCCCGGGGCGTGCTCGAGGTGCTGGGCCTCGAGCCCGAGGACCTCGAGCCCACCGCCGAAGCGTGGTATCAGCGGGTGCATCCGCAGGATTTCGAGGCACTCAAAAAGGCGTCCGCCGTCGGGTTGCTGAGCGGGCGGGGCTGGACCATCACCTATCGCATTCGAGATGTGCGGGGGCGCTACCGGTCCATCCTGGAACGCAGCCTGGTTCAGCGCAACGCCAGCGGTGATCCGGTGCGCGCGATCGGCTGTTGCGTCGATGTGTCGGAAATCAGGCGCGTCACCGATCTTTTGTCCGAAACCCAGCGGACCGCCAACATGGGCGGCTGGGAATATAGCTATGTGACGCAGGAGCTCACCTGGACCGACGAGATGTTTCGCATCTATGAGGCCGATCCGGGGGAATTCGCGGTGTCGTGGAACTCGATGCTGGCGCAATGCACTCCGGAATCGCTGCAACGGTTCCGCGAGGCCTGCGATCGATCCGAAGCCGGGGACGGGCAGATCGACCTCGAGCTGCAAATCACGACCTTCAAGAACAAGCGCATCTGGGTGCGGATCATCGGGCATCTGGAAATGCTCGACGGCCGGCCGTTCCGCGCCTTCGGTTCCGTGCAGAACGTGCAGGCGCAGAAGCTCGCGCAGATGGCTCTGGAGAACAGCACCGGATGGCTCAAGCTGTCGATGAACATGGCGCACATGCATGCCTGGCGCTGGGATCGAAACCAGGACGTGTTCGAGTTCGCCATCCACGATGCCCATAAGCAGAACTTGCCCAGCGTGTTCCCGCGCATGAAGAAACTGATGGCGCAGGTATACCCGGCCGATCGGCAGGCAGTAACCCAGGCCGTCGACTACGCGTTTCAATATCACGCGGAAGTGCAGCGCGAATTCCGGCTCAGATCCGGCAAGGGGCGGTATCGCTGGTACGCGGTCATCGCACGTCCCCTGTTCGACGGCGACGCGCGGCCGCGGGGCTTGGTGGGGGTGATCCAAGACATCACCGAGCGGCGCGACTCGGAAGTTCGCCTGCGGCGATCGGAGGAATTGCTGCGCGCGACCACCGCGAACACCGCGGACACGCTGATGCTGGTCGACACCGGCTTGCGCGTGCGTTTCATCAACAAGAACGCCGGCGGCTTGAGCATCGAGCAAATCATCGGGAGCGAGATCGGCGTTCTGTTGCCGGAGTCTGCGCGCGCCGGCGTGCTGGACAAGCTGCGTCAAATCCTCAACACGGGCGAGACCGCAACCTACGAATTCCAGAGCGCCGAGGCCGGTCAGGTGCGGTACTTCGAAAATCGTGCGGTCCTGGTGCGCGACGACGGGATCGGCACCGGGATTTCGATCGCCACGTGCGATATCACCGAACGCAAACGTTTGGAACAGGAAATCCTTGATGTCTCCGGCCGCGAGAGGCAGAGTATCGGCCGCGATTTGCACGACGGCCTGGGACAGGAACTGACCGGCGTGGCCTTGATGCTGCGGGGCCTCGGGGGCCGGGTACGGGAGCGCTGTCCGGAAGCGCTGGATTCGATCAACGAAATTGTCGGGCTGGTCAATCAATCCATCGAGAACGCCCGATCGCTTGCGCGCGGGCTCCTGCCGGTGCGCGCCGAAACCGGCGGCCTCGCGGCTGCCCTGCGGGAGCTGGCGGCCCGCGGCCGCGATTTGTATGGAATGGAAGTGAATTTCAGGGCCGAAGTGTGGCCGGCGCTTCACCTCGATGAAACCGAGGCCAGCCATCTGTATCGCATCGCACAAGAGGCTCTGACGAATTCGGCCCGGCACGGGCATGCCACCCAGGTGGATATATTCCTGCTGGTCGTCAGACATACTTTTTCTTTGTATATCACCGACAACGGTGAGGGTTTTTGCGCGCCGACGTCGCCTTATAGTGGTATGGGGTTAAAGATTATGAAGTATCGTGCCGGGATGATCGGCGCAAAGTTCCAGATTGCTTCCAATGAGCCGCGTGGCACCGCGGTTCGCGTGACGGGGGAACAACCACTGACGGCCGCCTTTAAAGCGGGTGCGCGTCAATTGAAGGAGTGATTAACGATGGCTGCCAGCAACTCATGGGTCCGTTCGTCGATTTCCCAAGCGGGGACCAACAATGCCAAGCGCAAGATCCGGCGCGTATTGATCGTCGATGATCATCCGATCGTGCGCCAGGGATTGCGTCGTGTCATGGAGAACGAAGAGGACCTCACCGTCTGCGGCGAGGCCGAAACCGCCCGCGACGCGCGCACCGCCATCAAGGAACTCAATCCCGACGTGGTGATCGCGGATATCAGCCTGAAACAGGGCGACGGCATCGAACTCGTGCGCGACGTGCGCGCGCATCATCCGCAATTGCCGATCTTGGTGCTGTCGATGCACGACGAGACGATTTATGCGGAGCGCATGCTGTCCGCCGGCGCCAACGGCTACATCATGAAGCAGGCGGCCAGCGAGCAGTTCCTGGTGTCCTTGCGGCGCGTGCTCGACGGGGGCATTTACGTGTCCGAGGCCGTCGGCAACAACATGATTCAGAAGTTCGCCGCCGGCGGGTCCTACATATCGGCCAACCCCATCGACCGGCTGAGCAATCGCGAGCTGCAGATCCTGCACATGATCGGCAAGGGCATGAGCACCCGCGAGACCGCGCATTCGCTCAACTTGAGCATCAAAACGGTCGAGTCGCACCGGCAGCGCATCAAGCGCAAGCTCAACCTCACCACCGGGACGCAGCTGGTGCAATATGCGGTGAACTGGTTCACCGGCCGCGAAGGCGCCGCCACGGGGTACGTGGTCAAGGAACCCTTGGTCGCGGACCAGCGCGGTGACGCGTCCTAGGCGCGCCGGGCCTCAAAGCTTGGGCGGACGACCGCCCCGGATGGGTGATGGTTGGAGATGGCCATCCGATTCCGGCACGTGGCTTGTATGAGAAGTCGCGTGTAACATCTACAATAGTCGCCCAGGGAGGGGTCAAGTAGACGCGCATTGCGCCGATACCCCAAGTACCAGAGACCCTTGCGAGGCTTCCCACGTGTCTGAACCGGAATCTGTGACATCGATCACAGTCGAACCCACGGCGACGATTCTGCTCGCCGAGGATGATCCGGTGACGCGAATGCTCATGACCCGCTTTCTCAAGAAAGCCGGCTACGAGGTCGACGCCGTGGCGAACGGTTCCGAAGCCCTCGACAAAATGACCAAGCGCTACTACCCCATGCTGGTGACCGATTGGGAGATGCCGGAAATGGACGGCATCGCGCTGTGCAAGGCGGTGCGCAACATGCAGCTCGACGGCTATGTGTATGCGCTGCTGCTCACCGCGCGCGACTCCAAGGAGCACATCATCGCGGGCTTGGAGGCGGGCGCCGACGACTACCTGATCAAACCGGTGCACGAACCCGAATTGATCGCGCGCCTGAACGCCGGCCGCCGCATCTTGAACCTGGAGCATTCGCTGCGGGCCGCGAATCAGCGCAATCGCATCCTGTCGATCACCGATGCCCTGACCGGCACTTACAATCGCCGCTATCTCATGGAGCAGCTGCCGCGCGAGCTCGAGCGCTGCCGCCGCTATGCCTATCCGCTGTCGGTGCTCATGTGCGACGTTGATCATTTCAAGGAAATCAACGATGCGCGCGGCCACGCGGCCGGCGACGAAGTATTGCAGCAGTTCGCGGCGCGGGCGCAGAAGTCGATCCGCAGCAACAGCGATTGGGTGGCGCGCTACGGCGGCGAGGAGTTTCTGATCGTGCTGCCGGAAACCGCGCACGAGGGCGCCGTGCATGTGGCCGAGAAAATCCGCACCCTGATCTCCTGCACGCCGTTCACCACGCGCGCGGGCGACGCCGCGGTCACGGCGAGCTTCGGGGTGGCATCGACCGGTCCCAGCGGGCCCGACATCATGCTGAAAGTCGACGGCTTGATCCGGACCGCGGACGAATGCATGTATCGCAGCAAGCAGGCGGGAAGGGACCGCACCAGCGGCCATGAAATCGTGGTTTCCCATGCGCTCGCGGCGCACGGCTGATCGAGCGCCCGGCTGAACGTCTGCGCGCCGGCGTCAGCCGGCTCTGCGCAATGCGGCGTTGACGGCCTCGAGCTTCTGGGTCAGCTCTCGCACCAGGGCGTCGATCTCTCCCACCGAATTCGCGCGCGCCGCGCTCTCGAGGCTCGATGCCGCCGCCGCCAAGCCCGAGGCGTGAATATTCGCGCTGGCGCCTTTGAGCGCATGAGCGCGCGTGCCGATGGTGGCGAGGTCGTTGACGCGCAACGCCGCGAGAATCTCCGCCAAGCATTGGTCGCCGCTGCGCACGAAGGTCTCCATCAGCTCGCGCTCGAATTCGGCGTCCCCGCCGGTGAGCTCGCGCAGGGCATCGAGGTCGACTACCGGGCGCGCGGCGTCGGGCTTCAGGTAGCGGCCGAGACAATCGACCAGCTGCGCGGGCTCGATGGGCTTGCCCAGATGCGCGTCCATGCCGGCGGCGATGCAGTTGTCACGGTCCTCGCTCATGACGTTGGCGGTGAGCGCGATGATGGGCAGCCGCTTGCCGCGGCCGTTCTCCCGCTCCATGTCGCGAATGCGCCGGGCGGCGGTGAATCCGTCCATGACCGGCATCTGGCAATCCATGAGCACCGCATCGAAAGTTGATTCTGCGACGCGCTCCAAGGCCTCGGCGCCATTGTTGGCCAGGGTCACTTCGGCCGCGAGCTTCTGGAGCAGGCGCTGCGCCACGCGCTGATTCACCGGGTTATCTTCCACCAGCAGGATGCGGCAGCCGCGGAAGGTGAAATTGGGCTGAATCGCGGGCAGGAGCGACGACTTGGCCGGCAGGTTGCCGCTCAACACCTCGCACACCAGCTTGGTCAGAGCGGCCGCGCGGATGGGCTTGAGGCCGACGGCATCCGGGTGTTGCGCGCTCTCGGCCGTGTCGTGCTCGGTACCGAACAGAGACAGCAAGATGAACGGCAGCGCGGCATGGCGCGGATCGGCGCGCAACGCGGCCAACAGATCGAGCCCGCCTTTCATGGGCATCAACTCATCGGCCAGCACCAGGTCAAAACCGGGCGGCCGCGCCAGTTGCTGCAACGCTTCGTCGACCCCGCCCACGGCGACCACTTCGAAGCGCGCCAGCTTGAGCTTCCTGGCGAGGCTCTCGCGGCTGACCGGCAGATCATCGACGACGAGGATGCGGCGGCCGAGTCCGACGGGCTCGCGCTGCTTCAGCACCACCACGGCATCGACATTGAGCGTGACCCAGAAGCTCGAGCCGCGTCCCGGCTCGCTGCGCACACCGACGGTGCCGCCCATCAATTCGGCCAGGCGTTTGACGATGGACAGCCCGAGGCCGCTGCCGCCGTAGTGGCGGGTGGTGGAGGAATCGATTTGCGAGAAGCTCTTGAACAGCCGGTCGAGCCGATCGGGCGGAATGCCGATGCCGGTATCCGTGACCTCGATGCGCAGGGTGAGGCGGCCGCGCTCATCGACCGAGGCGGTGCCGTTCAGGACCACATGGCCTTCGTGGGTGAACTTGATGGCATTGCCCATCAGGTTCATGACGATCTGGCGCAGCCTCCCGGGATCGCCGCGGACGATGACCGGCACGTCGATGCCGACATTGACGATCAATTCGATGCCCTTCACGGCGGATTGCAGGGCCATGGCGGCGACCGTCTCGTAGATCACGTCGCGCACGTTGAATTCCACCTGTTCCAGCTCCAGGCGCTCGGCCTCGATCTTGGACAGATCGAGCACGTCATTGATCAACGACAGCAGCGCCTGAGCGCTGCCGCGAATGATGTCGACGTATTCGCGCTGGGTGTTGTCCAGAGTGGTTTCCGACAGGATCTGCGACATGCCGATGACGCCGTTCATGGGCGTGCGGATTTCGTGGCTGACGTTGGCGAGGAAGTAGCTCTTGGCGCGATTCGCGGTTTCCGCCGCGAGCTTCGCGTCCAGCGTCGCTTGCTGGGCGAGCTTGCGATCCGTGATGAGTTGCGACGATCCGGCCACGCGCAGCGGCGTGCCGTCCGGCGCGCGTTCGGCCTGCGCGCGCGAACGCAGCCATTCGAAGTGCCCGGCCTTGTGCCGCACGCGATATTCCAAGTCGTAGATCGCGCCGTGTTCGAGATGATTCCGCACGATTGCGTTGACCATTTCGCGGTCTTCCGGATGAATCATCGCCCGATAGAGCTCGCGGGACTCGGTGAGTTCGCCGACGCCGTAGCCCAGCAATTCTTCGAAGTGGGGGCCGAACCAGAGCGTATCGGTCACCAGATCGATTTCCCACAGCCCGTCCTGGGTGCCGCGCACCGCCCGCTCCAGGCGGGCTTCCGCGGAATCCAGGGCCGCCTCGGCGCGCTTCAAATCGCTGATGTCGACGATGGCGCCGGTGATGCGCACCACCTCGCCGGATTTGCCGCGCGTCACCGTGGCCTTCTCGCCGATCCAGCGCTGGCCGCCGCCGTCGAGCATCACCCGGTACTGGCAGCGATAGGTGGGATCTTCCGGCGTGGTCTCGAGAGGCGCGCTGCGGCAGCGGGCGACGTCATCCGGGTGCACGCGCTCCAGCAGAGAGTCGAGATCGCCGAGGCGGGTCGAGGGCGGGATACCCAGCAGCGGGTGGAAATTATCGGAGCACATGCGGGTATTGCGGGCGAAATTGAAGTCGAAGGTGGCGACGCCGGCGGCCGCCTGGGCGATGTTCAGCGAGTCGGTGGCGTAGCGCAGCTTCTCTTCCAGCTGCTTGCGGGCCGTGATGTCGCTGAGGGTTCCGACGACGCGGGCGGGGCGGCCGTCGGCATCGTTCACGATCTGACCGCGGCTGGCGAGCCAGTGGACCTCGCCGTTCAGGTTGAGGGTGCGATATTCGGACTGATACTGGGTGCCCAAATCGATGGCGGCGCCCAGCTCGACCACCACGGCCTCGAGATCCTCCGGGTGGATGGTGGCAACCCATTCCTCGCGGGTCAGGGTCTCATCGCGGCGCGGCAAACCGATGAGATCGAAGAACAGCGGGGTGCCGGTGATGCCGCCGCTGACGAGATCCAAATCAAAGACGCCGAAGCCGCCGGCGGCTTGCGCAAACTCGAGATATTCGGCGGATCTTCGCATTCGACGTCCAACACTTAAGGGCCTCCCAAGACCGGGTTATCGGCGGCATCCGAACCCGCTTGAGCTATGATCGAGCTTGCAATTCAAGAGGCGGGCACGTGCGGACAGTCAAGATTCTGGCGGGGGTGGTGGGTGGAATCATCGGCCTCTTCATGGCCGGGCTGCTGGCCGTGTGGCTGTTGGTCAATCCCAATGATTACAAGGGGCGGATTGCCGCGGCGGTGAAGGAATCGACCGGGCGAGAACTGGTTCTCAAAGGCGACATCAAGCTCTCGGTATTCCCGTGGGTGGCGCTGGAATTGGGGCCGGCGAGTCTGGGGAATCCGCCGGGGTTTGGGGAGGAGCCGTTCCTGGCGTTCAATCGCGCGGCGGTTCGGGTTCGGTTATTGCCGTTGCTGGGCAAGCGCTTGGATATTGACCGGGTGGAGCTGGATGGGCTGGACCTGCGATTGCGCAGGAACGCTGACGGCAGGGGCAACTGGGAGAACTTCAGGGTGGCCCAGGCCCCCGCGGCGAAGGCGGGCGATGAGAAAACCAATGGGCAACTGCCGGAGCTGGCCGGCATACGGGTCACGCATGGGCGAGTCAGTTACCAAGCCTTCGTGATCGAGAAGTTCGATCTCGAGATCGGCGCCTTCGGCGGGCGCGGCGCCACTCCCATCAGCATCGCCTTCGACGCCAACCGCGGAGTGCCGGATGAGAACGTGAGCCTGAAGGCGCAATTCGACTTGAGCGTGGATGCGCAAATCCAGCATCTGCGGCTGGAGGCGGTGAACTTGAGCGGTTTCTTGGGTCATCCCGGCGATGGCCGGACGCCGTGGGATATGTCCGTGCCGGTGATCGAGGTGGACCTCCGGGGGCAGGCGGTGGCGGTGCCGGCGTTCGCCGCGAGTTACGCGAGCGCACGCCTCACCGGAAAACTGCAGGCGACGAAAATTCTCGATGACTTGGGGGTGACGGGATCGGTGGCGCTGGCGCCGCTGGTGCTGCACGAGTTCGCGCCGCGCTTTGGGATCGTGCTGCCGGCGACACGCGATCCTCGAGCGCTGGCGCAGCTCTCCGCGAGCAGCGACTTCAGCTATTCCTCGAGCGGGATGCGTTTGGAGCAGGTGCAGGCGCAGCTCGATGACACACATCTCAAGGGCAGTGTGGCGCTGGCCGGCGAGCCGCGGGCGGTGAAGTTCGAACTCACGGTCGATCAGATCAATGCGGATCGGTATCTCAGCGCGGAGAATGGGCCGGCCGCCGCCGCGCCCAAGGCTGAGAAAGCGGCACCGGCAGAAGCCTCGAGAACGATCGACGCGGACGGCACGCTCAGCGTGGGATCGGTGCATTTCTCGGCGCTGGATTTCTCGAATGTGCGGGTCACCGTCGCGTCCAAGGACGGCGTCGCGCATCTGTTTCCGGCGCTGGCGCAGATCGACGGCGGGAATTATTCCGGCAACATCACGGTCGATCGCCGCGGCGCGACGCCCGCGTTGAGCCTGGATGAGCACTTGAAGGGGGTCGACATGACTCGCCTGCTGGCCCGGACATCGTACAAAGGGCGACTGTCGGGGCGCGGGAACGTCAACGTGAAGGCCACGGCGCGCGGCGGCGATTTCAACGCCTTCATGCAAACGCTCAATGGTCACTTCGACGCGAATCTCGCCGAGGGCGCCCTCGAAGGGGTGGATGTGGGATACGAGATCGGCCTGGCGCAGGCGTTGATCAAGCATACGGCGGAGCCGGCGCGCAGCAATCCTGCGCGCACGAAGTTCGATGCCTTCAAGGTGTCGGCGGAGATCACCAACGGCATCGCGAAGACGTCGGACCTGACGATTTCTTCGCCGGCGCTGCGCGTGACGGGGCAGGGGAGCACGAATCTCGTCAACAAGGGCATCGATTTTCAACTGATGGCCAGCGTGTTGACGGCGCCGGGCGCCAGCGTCGCCGACATTCCGCTCAAAATCACGGGGACGTACGTGGATCCGCGGGTGAGGCCCGATACGCAAGCGCTGGCGAAGGGTGAGCTCAAGCAAAAGCTTCGGGATGTGCTCAAGAAGAATGGGTTGGAAGGGTTGTTCGGCAAGTGACGCCCCTGGAACCCGAGCAATTCACGCAGCGGCTGCTCGCTTGGTTCGAGGTTCACGGGCGGCACACTCTGCCTTGGCAACAGAACCCCACGCCTTACCGGGTATGGGTGTCGGAAGTCATGCTCCAGCAGACTCAAGTCGCCACCGTCATCCCGTACTACCAGCGCTTCATGGCGCGATTTCCGGATGTGCAGTCGCTGGCGGCGGCGCCGCTCGATGAAGTGCTGCATTTGTGGACGGGCTTGGGGTACTACGCCCGGGCGCGAAATTTGCGGGCGTGCGCGCAGGTGCTGGCCGCTCAGCACGCAGGGGAGTTTCCGGGGGACATCGAATCGGTGACGGCGCTGCCGGGGATCGGGCGATCGACGGCCGGAGCGATTCTCGCGCTGTCGCGCGGGTTGCGGCATCCCATTCTCGATGGCAACGTCAAGCGTGTGTTGGCGCGCGTGTTCGGTGTCGCCGGCGATCCCAGTTCTGCCGCCGTCATTGCGGCCCTGTGGTTGCAGTCCGACGCGTGCACACCCACGGCGGACGTCGGCGCGTATACCCAGGCCATCATGGACTTGGGCGCGACGGTGTGCAGCCGCAGTTCGCCCGCCTGCACCGTGTGTCCAATGAGTACCGGTTGCGTCGCCGCGCTCCAGGGACGCCAAGCGGAGCTGCCGGGCCGGAAGCTCAAACGCGCGCGAGGCTCGCGCGAAGCCACGCTGTTGATCGCCGAGACCGACAGCGACGGATCGATCGCCGTGCTGGTGCAACGCCGG
>DASYFQ010000129.1:0-6650 GCA_036498345.1 Steroidobacteraceae bacterium | reverse complement strand
TTTACACGGCGAGGGTCGGGGGTTCGATCCCCTCAGCACCCACCAACAGCGGAGTGGTAGTTCAGCTGGTTAGAATACCGGCCTGTCACGCCGGGGGTCGCGGGTTCGAGTCCCGTCCACTCCGCCATTTTACCTTGTGGTTCCGCGCGTGCCATTTGGCCGCGCCTTGGGGTATGAGAGGGTGGGAGCATGCTGCAGTCGATTCACGATAAGTTGAAGGGTTGGCTGGCCGGGGTGGTGCTGGGCGCCATCGGGCTGGTGTTCGTGTTCTGGGGCATCAACTGGACCATGAGCGCGCCCAACTACGCCGCGAAAGTGAACGGCAGCGAAGTATCGGCCAACGAGGTCAAGCAGACCTACCAGCAACAGCTGGCGCAAATCCAGCGGCAAACCAACGGCTCGATCAGCGACGCGCAACGCAACGAAATCAAGGCGCGGGTGCTCGACGAGTATGTGAACAGCGAGGCGCTGGTCACTCGTGCCGATGCGCTCGGCTATCGCGTCAGCGATCAGGAATTGCTCCAGGCCATGTCGCAGGTCCCGATCTTTCAAGTCGACGGCAAGTTCGACTATGCGCATGCCGTGGCGGTGCTGCGGGCGCAGGGCCGTTCGATTCCGGAAATCGAAGCCTTGTTCAGGCGCGACGCCAAGCTGCGGCAGCTCGACTCGGCCCTGTCCATGTCGAGCTTCGCGACGGCGACGGAGATGAAGCAGTTCCGCATGCTCACCATGCAGCAGCGCGAACTCTCGTGGGCTACATTCTCGGCGGAAAAGTACGCGGCCGGGGCGACCCCTGATGATGCCGCGCTCAAGACCTACTACGACGCGCACAAGTCCGAATACATGACGCCGGAGACCGTGGATCTGCGCTATGTCGAAATCAGTCTGTCGCAGCTCGCCTCCAAGGTCAGCGTCGACGATGCGCAGCTCAAAACCTATTACGACGAACAGAAGGTCAAGACGCCGGAACGCTTTACCGAAGCGGAGCAGCGCCGGGTCAGCCATATCCTCTTGCCGGTCGCGAATCCCAAAGACGACGCCGCGGTCAAGACCAAGGCGGAAGGGATCTTGAAGCGCGCTGAAGCAGGCGAGGATTTCTCGAAACTCGCCAAGGAGTTCTCCCAGGATCCGGGGTCCGCCCAGCAGGGCGGCGATCTGGGATGGTCGGAGCGCAAGGTCTGGGTGGCGCCATTCGCCGATGCCGCCTACAGCATGAAGGTGGGTGAGATCCGGGGGCCGGTCAAGACCCAGTTCGGGTATCACATTCTCAAGCTGGAGGGGATCCGGCCGGCGACCGTCAAAACCTTCGAGCAGAGCAAGCCCGAGCTGGAAACCGAATACCGCCGCAACGAAGCGGAGAAGCTGTTCAACAACGCGCAAGACCAGCTCGCCGATGCCGCATTGCAAAACACCACGGATATCGATGTGGTGGCGCGCAAGGCGGGACTCACCGTGATCGAAGTGCCGGTGTTCAGCCGCACCGACGGCGGCGGCGCGCTGGGCAAGGTCCCCGCAGTCATCGAGGCGGCGTTCAGCCAGGACGTGCTCGATGGACGCTTGAGTCCCATCGTCGAGGTCGAAAAAGGCCGCGGCGTGGTGCTGCGCGCCATCGATCACAAGCTGCCGCAGCAGAAGCCGCTGGAGGCCGTGCGCACGGAGTTGGTGGCAGCGTGGAAGAAGCAGCGCGGCGCGGAGCTCGCCGCCGCAGCGGCCGCGGACGCGGTCAAGCGCCTGACGGCGGGCGAGTCCTGGGATGCCGTGACCAAGAGCGCGGGTGCGACCGTGCTGCCGGCGAAGTTCGTCGCACGAACCGATCAAGCGGTGCCGCTGGAGATTCGCACCACGGCATTCGGGGAACCCAAGCCCGCAGGCAAGCCCATTTATTCCGATACGCGGCTCACCAACGGGGACGCCGCGGTGATTGCCTTGAGCGCGGTGCGCGAGGCGCCCGGCGATCCCAAGCTCGAGGAGATGGGAATGCGTAAGCAATTTGCCGCCCAAATCGCCTCGACCGAGGCACAGAGCTACGCCGCCGGCGCGCGCGCCGACGCCAAGGTGACTTTGAATCCCCAGGCAATCGAGTAAGGCAACCGAGTAGTTGACCGAGCTGCTGCACCATTTTTCGGATTGGTATCTCTCGACCTTAAGCCAGGGCGGCTATTGGCTGATTGCCGGATTGATGGCGCTGGAAAGCACCATCGTGCCCATCCCGAGCGAGGTGATCGTTCCGCCCGCCGCGTATCTCGCGCACACCCAGGGGCAATTCTCCTTCCTAGGCGTGGTGCTGGCCGCAACCATCGGGTCGTGGCTGGGGGCATCGGTGATGTACTGGGCGGCGCGTCTCTTGGGCCGTCCCGTCATCGTGCGATTCGGACGCTACGTCGGGATGGGACAGGCAAAACTCGAACTGGCGGAGCGCTGGTGCACTCACTATGGCCCACCCGGCGTGCTGCTCTCCCGGCTGCTGCCGGTGATCCGTCATTTGATCGGAATCCCCACCGGGATTCTGCGCATGGACTTTCGGCGCTACGCGCTCGCTACTCTGGTGGGGTCGCTGCTTTGGTGCTCGGTGCTGGCTTGGCTGGGCCTGACCGTGGGGCGGCACCCTGAGCTTCTGGCCGGTTCGCTGCACCGCTTCTTTGCGCTGGTGCTGGCCGTGGCGGGCATTTTGGCGGCGCTGTATTACGTGTTCGTGCGGCGGGCCGCGGCACGCAACTAGACGCCGGTTGGATGACCCGTGTAAAATACACGGGTTATCCAGCCGGAGACGCCCATGCGTGATCCTCTCTTCGAGCCGAAGGCTGTAAAACAGACGGTCAGCATTACCGTGAATTCTGATCTCTATGCAAAAGCGAAAAGTCTCGGCATCAACGCATCCAAGGTTGCCGAGGAGGCCCTGGCGACCAAGTATGCACAGCTGCATTCGGAGGCGCTCATTGCTGAACTCCGGCAGGGTTTAGCCGCCGTGGCAAGTTACGCCGACCAACATGGATCCTTCGCGGAACTCGTCCGTGAACACTATGAGCGCGAAGATGGCGCAGTTTGACGTATTCGTTAATCCCGTCGTTGGAGCGCGGCGAGCGTATCCCTTCGTCGTTGCGTTGCAATCCAATTTCGTGCAAAACGAACGTGACCAGATTGTTGCACCGCTGGTACCGGTGGGGCCGATGCCAAAAGTCATCAGCCGGCTTACCCCCATCGTTGCGCTGAACGGATCCGAGCACATGGTTCTCGTGCCCGCGCTGACAGGCATGCATTTCCGCGATTTGTTGAAACCCCACGCCTCATTGGCGTCCGCGCGAAGCGAATTGCTCGGCGCGGTCGACTACCTGTTCTTTGGCGTTTAGGCGGTCACGTCTTCGCTGCCGCGCCCGGCGGCAGCGGCGCGGCGATCGGGAACTTGGCGAAAATTGCGGCGGTGCCGGCGTTGATCTTGGCCTCGGCATTCGGGCCGGTCAGATCGGAGACATTCTGACTGACCGTCGCGTGCCAGATCGGCGTGTGCGACTTGGCGTCGAATAGATCGATCGCAATGCGGGTCTCATCGCTCACATAGGGACCGTCCCATCCCCAGTTGCCGTAGAACGCGCCGTGGCGGCCCCAGCCGTAGCCATACCCGAAGCCCCAGGCCGGACCGAAGTCATTGTAATAATCGTTGAACACCTGACGGGTACCCATGGCGTAGCCGACCACGCAGTCAGCGGCGGCGTGGTCCACGCGCTGGATGCCTCTGGCCGCGAGGTTGGCCTCGATGGCGACCCGCAAACGCTCGGCATTCAAGGGATTGCCGTAGGCGGCCGGCTGATTCGCATTGGCGACGAATTCCTTCGCGAATGCGTATGTATGACAGTTCGTTACCGACATGTTGGGATTCATGTCGACGGTAACGGGCAGAGTGGTGCAGGCGGCGAGTCCGAGAACCAAGGCCCCCGCGGCCGCAGTCCTAACGAAGTAACGATTTAACATAATCTAATCCCTTCAAACAGCCAGCGGCCGTGCCCAACACATTTTACCCTAAACGTTAGATCCCAAAATCGGTTGACTAGTTTCAGGCGCCGTCGCTGTCGGATGGGAAACTCATGCCCACGGTGTGGTAACCGCCGTCCACGTACAGGACTTCGCCGCTGATGCCCGCAGCGAGCTGCGAAGACAGAAACGCCGCCGCATTGCCCACATCGTCGATGGTTACGTTGCGGCGGATGGGCGCGGTCGCCGCCACATGGGCGAGCATCTTGCGCAAGCCCGGAATGCCGGCCGCCGAGAGAGTTTTGATGGGGCCGGCGGAAATGGCGTTGACGCGAATGCCGTGCGGTCCCAGATCCGCGGCGAGGAAGCGCACATTGGCCTCGAGACTCGCTTTGGCCAAACCCATGACGTTGTAGCCTGGGATGGAGCGTACCGCGCCCAGATAGCTCAACGAGATGATCGAGCCCGCGCGTCCGTGCATGAAGGGCAGCGAGGCGCGCGCCAGCGCCGTGAGACTGTAGCTGGAAATATCGTGGGCCACGCGGAATCCCTCGCGAGTGGTGGCTTCGATGAAGTTGCCGGTGAGCGCCTCGCGCGGGGCGAATGCCACGGCGTGCACTAAAATGTCGAACGCATCCCAACGGGATTTCAGGTGCTCGAATCCCTTGGTGATTTCCTCGTCCGAGCCGACGTCCATGACAAAGGTGATGTTCGATCCCAATTGCTTGGCGAGCGGCACCACGCGATCCGTCATGCGCTCGATATGCGCAAAGGCGAGTTCCGCGCCTTGGGCGTGCATGGCTTGCGCGACGCCCCAGGCGATGGAGCGGTCCGTGGCGAGGCCTACGATCAGCGCGCGTTTGCCGCTCAAAAAACCCATAATTTAGCCCTGCTGCTGTTTCGATTCGACGTACATGACGAGATGCTGGCCGGCTCTGATTTGATGATGCCGGTTCAGGCCGTTCCAGGTCTTCAGTTGCGGTACCGAGACTTGAAACTGGCGCGATATGCTGTAGACGGTGTCGCCGCTGCGCACGGTGTAGAGCACGCGGCGGCCGGATTGCACGCCCTCGTCGCGATAGCGCCGAGTGCTCGCCTTGATGACCAGGCGCTGACCCTTCACCAGCGTCTCCGTGGCGCCCATGTTGTTCAGCCGGGCGAGGGTGCTCACCGGCATGCCGTGGCGGCGCGCAATGCTGCTCAACGTCTCACCGGCGCGAACGCGATAGACGATGTGATGCTTGCCGCGTCCCCCCAGATCGGTCTGCGGCCGGTCCACTCGCGACGCGGCGAGCAATACCTTGTCCGGCAATTGGCCGCTGATCTCGGGAATCTTGAGGGATTCTCCCGCCGCCACCTTGCCGCCCTTCAGATCGTTGATCTTGGAGATGACGGCGGCCGAGGTGCCGTATTGCTTGGCGATCGAGGCCAGTGTTTCGCGGCGGGTCACCTCGTGAATGGCGAAGCGAACGCGCTCGTCCGGCGACAGAGTCTTGAGCGCCGACTCGAAGCCATCGGCGTTGTCGATGGGGACCAACATGCGGTGCGGGCCGTCAGGATCGGTTGCCCAGCGGTTGTAGCCCGGATTCAAGGCGACCAGTTCATCGTAGCTGGCGCCCGCCAGTTTGGCGGCGATCTTCAAGTCGATTTGCGAATCCGTCTCGATGACGGCGAAGTAGGGCTCATTGGGAATCACCGCGAATTCCAAGCCGTAGCGTTCGGGCTCGGCCATGAGACGCTTCAATGCGAGCAGCTTCGGCACGTAGGCGCGAGTTTCGGCGGGCAGCTTGAGATGCCAGAAATCGGTGGGCTTGCCGTGGGCGCGGTTGAAATCCAGTTCTCGCTGCACGGTGTTCTCGCCGACGTTGTAGGCGGCTATCGCCAGCAGCCAGTCGCCGTCGAATTGATCGTGCAGCGCCTGCAGATAGTCGAGCGCGGCGCGCGTCGATTCGATCACATCGCGGCGGCCGTCGAACCACCAATTCTGTTTCAAGCCGAAGCGCACGCCGGTGCCGGGAATGAACTGCCACAGTCCCGCGGCGCGGCTCACCGAGTAAGCGAAGGGTTCGTAGGCGCTTTCGACCACCGGCAGCAGCGCGAATTCCAGCGGCATGCCGCGCGCCTCGACTTCGGTGACGATGTGGTACATGTAGCGCTGGCCGCGCTGGAATACTCGCTCGAGATAATCCGGGTTGTGTTCGAACCAGGCCAGCTGGGTATCGATCGCGGGCTCCTGCACCTCGTCGAGGGCAAAACCGGCGCGCATGCGGTCGAACAGATCGTCATAGTCCTCGCCGTTGTGGTGCTGCCATTCGCGCGGCATGGTGAGCGACGGGGGGGTGCCGTCGGACGCGGTGGGCGGGGCAACGGGCGTTTCCGGACCCGTGGGCTCGGCCGGTATCACAATGGGTTCGCGCACGGGGGGCGCGGGGGGCTGATGGGCGCAGCCGCCGAGCAGACTCAAGGCCGCGGCGAAGAACCCAGTTCGGGAGAGGAGTCTCATACGCTGGTTCCGACTAGCGGAACTGATCCTTCCAGGCGCGCAGCACGCCGAAGACCTCGGCCGTACCTTTCAGCGCTTTACCGGCGTGGGTCTCGGCAGCCCTTGTGACGGCTGGGTCATCGCAGCGCAGAAAGGGATTGACCTGGATCTCCAGGCCCAGCGTCGAGGGCAGCGTCGGGCT
>DASYFQ010000128.1:0-11927 GCA_036498345.1 Steroidobacteraceae bacterium | reverse complement strand
GGCGGCGAGCTGCGCAGGATAGGCATAGCGCGTGAACAAGGCCGTGCCGAGATCTCGCGTATTGGAATAGCCGGCGGTGAGCGGCGGCGCGGTTCTCATGCTCATTCCGCCCAGATGCTTCACCACGATGACGTTGATCATTGCGAAGACCACGAAGCCCGCGACCGCAACCGCCAGCGGCCAGTAATTCGCCAAACCCTTGCGCAGCTCCTCGAGATTGATGTCGAGCATCATCACCACGAATAGGAACAGCACCATCACGGCGCCGACGTAGACCAGGACCAGCACGATCCCCAGGAATTCCGCATCCAGCAGCAGCCAGATGATGGCGCTGTTGAAGAAGCACAGCACCAAGAGCAGCGCCGAATACACCGGGTTTCGAGCCAGGATGACGCCGAGCGCAGCCGCGATCAGCGTGCCGGCGAGTATGAAGAACAGAATGGTCGGAAACATCAGCGATACCGGGCGTCGGCGGCGCGATCCGCCGCGATCATGGCTTCGTAGCGTTCGCCGATGCCGAGCAACTTGTCCTTGCTCATGATGTTCTCGCCGCGGTTCTCCATGTGGTATTCGTGCAGTCGCGTTTCCACGATGGCATCGACCGGACACGCCTCCTCGCAGAATCCGCAGTAGATGCATTTGAACAGATCGATGTCGTAGCGCGTGGTGCGGCGCGTCCCATCGGCGGCCACATCCGACTCGATGGTGATGGCGAGCGCCGGGCATACCGCCTCGCAGAGCTTGCAGGCGATGCAGCGCTCCTCGCCGTTGGGATAACGCCGCAGCGCATGCAGGCCGCGAAAGCGATTGCTCTGCGGAGTTTTCTCTTCCGGATAGTTCACGGTGACCTTGGGCGCGAACAACCCCTTCCAGGTCACCCAAAGACCCTGCAACAGTTCCCAGAGCAAAAAAGTCTTGAGGAAATTGCGAATGCTCTGCATTAGAAATGCCCCTTCCACGGTCCTACATGGAAATAAACCATGAAGCCCTCGACCAACAGCCAGACCAGGGTGACGGGAATCAAGGCCTTCCAGCCCAAGCGCATGATCTGGTCGTAGCGATAACGCGGAAATGTCGCGCGCAGCCAGAGAAAGCTGAACATGGGGAACAGTGTTTTCAACCCGAACCAGAAGAAGCCGGGTTGGGCCAGCCATGAATCATCCGGCAGCCAGCCGTCGAACGGGGACAACCATCCGCCGAAAAAGAAGGTGACGGTCAACGCCGAGATCAGAATCATATTGACGTATTCGGCGATGAAAAATAGCGCGAACGCCATGCCCGAATAGTCCACGTGAAAGCCGGCGACGATTTCCGATTCACCCTCGGCGACGTCGAACGGTGCGCGATTGGTTTCGGCGACGCCTGAGATGAAGTACACCAGCATCAGCGGGAACAGCCAGGTCCAGTTCCAGCCGAACAATCCATGCTGCGCTTGAATGATGTCCCCGATATTGAGGCTGCCCGACGCCATCAATACGCCGACCATGGCGAACCCCATCGCAATTTCATAGGCGACGATCTGCGCGGCCGAGCGCATGGCACCCAAGAAGGCGTACTTGGAGTTGGCCGCCCAGCCGGCGAGGATGACGCCGTACACACCCATGGAGGTGAGCGCGAGGATATACAGAAGTCCGGCGTCGATATTGGCGAAGGCGTGTTCGGGCGCGAAAGGAATCACTGCCCAGATGGCGAGCGACGGCACCAGCGCCAAGAACGGCGCCAGGCGGAACAGAAATCCGTTCGCGTCCGACGGAATGATGATTTCCTTGAACATGAGCTTGACGACATCCGCGAACGGCTGCGCCAAACCCGGAATCAGCAGGCCACCGATGCGGTTCGGACCTTTGCGCGCTTGAATCCAACCGATGACCTTGCGTTCCGCCAAGGTGTAGAACGCCATGGTGAGAATGATGCAGATCATCACCATCAGCGTCTGCACGGCAAGCAGCAGCGGAAACGTCCAGTACGGCGTGATGACGCCGGACAGCCAGTCGCGAATGGGGCTCCACTCCCACATTCAGATCACGGTGCGGGTCATGCGCCCGTCCTTGGTTTTCGACAGCGCCTCGGACCCGCGCACCAACGCATCGCTCTGATACGGCGGAATGTCCACCCATGAACCGGACGGCGTCCGCCCGGTGGGTAGACTCGCCGGGCCGCCGACGGCAGCGACGCCGCTGTTCGATGCCTCGACGCGCGCTCCGCACAAGATCTTCAACGCCTCGCGAACTTCCTCGGAGCTCACGTAATCGACCCCATGAACATTCAGCAAATTCGCGAGGACCCGCAACACCTTCCAGCCCGGCCGGCTCTCGCCCGGCAGCTTCGCCGCGCCCGTCCAGCTTTGCCAGCGTCCCTCGGCATTGACGTAAGTGCCCGAGGTTTCGGCGAACGATCCGATGGGCAGCACCACGTGCACCGACGAGCGCAGGCTCTCGGTCAGATGCGTGGTGATGGCGACGACGAGTTCCGCCGATCCCAACGCGGGCGACTCGACCGCGAGGTCGGATGAGGGATCGATGCCGCCGAACAATACATAGGCCTTGAGCGACGACTCCAACATCGCGCGGGCGGACAGTCCCTCGGTGGCGGCCGGCGCGCCGCCGGACTCGCGATGCGGCACGGCGCCCGCAAGGTACGCCCCCGCCGCATTTGCGCCCTCGGTGATGCACCCGACGCTGGCGGCGCACAACTGCGCCAGCATTGCCGCCAGTGCCTTGAGCTCCGAGTAGGCCGGATGCCGTTGCGCCAAGGTCCCGAGAATGACGGCACGGCGGGTGCCGTTCATCAGCGCGCCGACCACCGCCCGGTGAGTATCGTTGACCTCCGCTGCCGGGACGTTCGCCGGCACCGGCTGATTGACCGCCGCCGCCGCCGCGCGCACCACCGCCGCCAACTCGCCGGCCAGGTTGGTGTCGCCCACGGCGTAGGCTGCAACGGGAAACATGTAGTCGAAGCGGCGCGGATTGAGAAAAGCGACCTTCGCGCCGGCGTTCCTCACCGCGGCCTTGCGGATGCGGTGCGCGAGCAAGGGCATTTCGTGCCGCAGATTCGAGCCTATCACGAGCGCGCCGTCGAGGTGTTCGATGTCGGCGATCTGGAGCCCGAGATGCGGGAAGGCCGCATCGCTCCCTTGGGCGCGAAAATCCAGTTGGCGCAAGCGGTGATCGATGTTGGCGCAGCCCGTGCCGCGGGCAATTTGGGCCAGCAAGTAAAGTTCTTCGACGGTCGCCATCGGCGAACCCAAGAATCCCACGGCCGCTGCGCCATGCGCGGCGGCGACTTTCTGCAAGCCTTCCGCGGCCGCCGTCAGCGCCACTTCCCAATCGACGGCTTGCAGCTCGCCGTCGATGCGCACCATGGGCTGCGTCACCCGATCCGCCGAGTACATGCCTTCGAACCCGAAGCGATCGCGATCGGCGATCCAGGTTTCGTTGATCGCTTCATTTTCGTGCGGCACCATGCGCATGACCTTGCCGCGCAATACATGCGCGTAGAGGTTGGTGCCGAACGCGTCGTGCGGCGAGATGAGCGCGTGTTGCGTCATCTCCCAGGAGCGGGCGTGATAACGGAACGGCTTGTTGTTGAGCGCGCCGACCGGACACAGGTCGATGATATTGGCCGAGAGTTCGTGATCGACGCTGTGCTCGATGTACGTTCCCACCTCCATGTTTTCGCCGCGCCCCGTCGTGCCCATCTGCGGGTAGCCCTGAATCTCCTGGCCGAAGCGAATGCAGCGCGTGCAATGAATGCAGCGCGTCATGTCGGTCGATACCAGCGGCCCCAGATTCTTGTCCTTGACCACCCGCTTGCGTTCGTTGAACCGCGAGATGTCCCGGCCGTAGCCCAGCGCCAGATCCTGCAATTCGCACTCCCCGCCTTGATCGCAGATCGGGCAATCCAGGGGGTGATTGATCAGCAGAAATTCCATGGTGGCGCGTTGCGCAGCCACCGCTTTCGGCGACTTGGTAAAGACTTTCATTCCCTCCGTCACCGGCGTGGCGCAGGCGGGCAGCGGCTTCGGCGCCTTCTCCACCTCCACCAGGCACATGCGGCAATTGGCGGCGATGGTGAGCTTGTCGTGATAACAAAAACGCGGAATGTAGATATTGGCCGGATCCGTGGCCTGCATGATCATCTGCCCCTTGCGGGCCTTCAGCGGGACGCCATTGACTTCGATATTGACCGTGTCGTCGCTCATCGTCCGCCCTATGCCGCCACGGCCGCGGCATCGGCCAGCGGTTGACCTTCGACGATCGAGCGGCCCTTGTGCTCGATCATGTATTGAAACTCATGCCGGAAGTGCTTCAAGAAGCTCTGCACCGGCCACGCGGCCGCGTCGCCCAGCGCGCAGATGGTATGGCCTTCGATGCGATTCGCCACATCCAGCAGCAAGCCGAGATCCTCGCTTCTGCCCTGGCCGGCGATGATGCGCTTCAGCATGCGGTCGAGCCAGCCCGTGCCCTCGCGGCAGGGAGTGCATTGACCGCAGGACTCCGACATATAAAAGCGCGCCAGGCGCTCCAACGCGCGCACCATGCACGTGGTTTCGTCCATGACGATGACGGCGCCGGTGCCGATGGACGAGCCGGCCTTTTTCACCGAGTCGTAATCCATATTGGTCGCCCACATCACGTCTCCCGGCACCACCGGGCAGGACGAACCGCCGGGAATCACAGCCTTGAGCTTGCGTCCCTTCCACACGCCGCCGACCAGCGCCATCAACTCCTTGAACGGAATACCCATGGGCAATTCGAAGTTGCCGGGCTTCTCGACATGCCCCGAGACGGAGAAAATGATGGTGCCGCCCGAATTCAGGGGCCCCAAGCCCGCAAACCACGCGGCCCCTTTGCGCATGATGGTCGGCACGGACGCAAAGCTCTGGGTGTTGTTGATCGTGGTGGGCTTGCCGAACAATCCAAAATTGGCCGGGAACGGCGGTTTGAAGCGCGGTTTGCCCGGCTTGCCTTCGAGCGACTCGAGCAGCGCCGTTTCTTCGCCGCAGATGTAGGCGCCCGCGCCGATGAACATGTGCAGATCGAAATCCACTCCGGTGCCGAGAATATTCTTGCCGAGCAGTCCCGCCGCATAGGCCTCGGCCAACGCCGCTTCGAACCGCGGGATGGGCTCGCCCAGGAATTCGCCGCGAATATAGTTGTAGCCGACGGTGGCCGTCATCGCATAGCCGCCGATCGCCATGCCCTCGATGACCGAATGCGGGTTGTAGCGCAGAATATCGCGGTCATGGCAGGTGCCGGGCTCGGATTCGTCCGAATTGCACACGGCGTACTTCTGCGCGGGCGAGGTGCGCGGCATGAAGCTCCATTTCACGCCCGTGGGAAATGCCGCGCCGCCTCTGCCGCGCAGCCCCGAGGCTTTGACCTCGTCGATGATTTTTTCGCGCGGCGTCTGCTCGCGCAGGATCTTCTCCCAGGCCTCATAGCCGCCGAATCCGCGGTAGCCTTGCAGCGTCCAAGGGCGCTCGTGCTTGAGCGCTTCGAACAACACCAGGTTCTGCTCGTACTCCATCAGTTAAGCCTTTGCAAAGTGAATTGGGCTCAAGTCAGTTCATCCAAGATCTTGTCGATGGTCTCGGGCGTCAGATTCTCGTGGAAAACGTGGTCGACCATCATCATGGGCGCACCGGTGCACGCTGCCAGGCATTCCTCTTCGCGCTTCAGGTAAATACGCCCGTCCGGCGTGCTTTCACCCGTCTTGATCCCCAATTTCTTCTCGACGTGGTCGACGACTTCCTGCGATCCGCGCAGCATGCAGGAGATATTGGTGCATACCGATATGTGATGGCGGCCGACCGGCTTGGTCTCGAACATGGAATAAAACGTCGCCACTTCGTACACCTGGATGGGCGCGAGCCCCAAATAGGCGGCGACCGCATCCATGAGCTCAGGGGTCAAGTACCCGTTGTTCTCATGCTGGGCGGCGTGCAGCGCGGAAATCACCGCGGAGCGCTTGCGGTCGGGCGGAAACTTCGCCACCCAACGGTCGATCTCTTCGCGCACGTGCGCCGACAATTGCACGCTCATCGATCGATCTCGCCGAACACGATGTCTTGAGTTCCGATCACCGCCACCACGTCCGCCAGCATGTGCCCGCGCACCATCTCGTCGAGCGAGGCGAGATGCGCAAAACCCGGCGCGCGCACCTTCAAGCGATAAGGCTTGTTGGCCCCGTCGGACACCAGGTAAACCCCGAGTTCGCCTTTCGGCGCCTCGACGGCCGCATACACCTCGCCTTCGGGCACGCAATAGCCCTCGGTCATCAGCTTGAAATGATGGATCAAGGATTCCATGTCGCCTTTCATCTCTTCGCGCCGCGGCGGCCGCACCTTGCGGTCGTCGATCATGACGGAGCCCGGATTTGCCTTGAGCCACGCGACGCACTGATCGACGATGCGCGTCGACTGGCGCAATTCCTCGACGCGCACCAAGTAGCGATCGTAGCAATCGCCGTTGACTCCCACCGGGACGTCGAAATCCATGTGGTCGTACACGTCGTAGGGCTGCTTCTTGCGCAAGTCCCACTCGATCCCGGAACCGCGCAGCATGGGGCCCGAAAATCCCAACTGCATGGCGCGCTCCGGAGTCACCACCCCGACGTTCACCGTGCGCTGCTTCCAGATGCGGTTGTCGGTGAGCAGGGTTTCGTATTCATCGATGCAGGCCGGAAAGCGCTTGGCAAAGTCCGCGATGAAATCCAACAAGCCGCCGGAGCGGCGCGCGTTTAGGCGGTCCACGTCCTTCTTGCTGCGCCATTCGGAAGGCTGGTACTGCGGCATCGCCTCCGGCAAATCCCGGTACACGCCGCCCGGGCGATAGTAGGTGGCGTGCATACGGGTGCCCGACACCGCCTCGTAGCAGTCCATCAAATCTTCGCGCTCGCGGAAACAGTACAGGAATACCGTCATGGCGCCGATGTCGAGGCCGTGCGCCCCCAACCACATCAGATGATTCAGGATTCGCGTGATTTCATCGAACATCACGCGGATGTATTGCGCGCGCAGCGGCGGCTCTATTCCCAGCAGCTTTTCGATCGCCATGACATAGGCGTGCTCGTTGCACATCATCGACACGTAGTCCAACCGATCCATGTAGCCGATGGACTGATTGAAGGGCTTGCTCTCGGCGAGTTTTTCGGTCCCACGATGCAGCAGCCCGATATGCGGGTCGGCTTTCTGGATCACTTCGCCGTCCATTTCCAGCACCAGGCGCAGCACGCCGTGCGCCGCCGGATGCTGAGGTCCGAAGTTCATCGTGTAATTGCGGATCTCAGGCACTGGGTTTTCCCGTGGTAGCTACCGGAGCGTTGGTCAATGCGGGATCGTAGCGATTGTCGTGGCGGATCACCTTCGGCACGAGCACGCGCGGATCGATGCTCACGGGTTGGTACACGACGCGGCCCTTCTCCGGGTCATAACGCACTTCCACATTGCCCGACAGCGGGAAATCCTTGCGAAACGGATGCCCTATGAAGCCGTAGTCGGTGAGCAAGCGGCGCAGGTCCGGGTGGCCCTTGAACAGGACGCCGAACAGGTCGAAGGCTTCGCGCTCGAACCAATCGGCGCCGGCCCAGATGCCGCTCACCGAATCCACCATGGGCTCGGCGTCGTCGGCGCAAAATACGCGCAGGCGCAAGCGTTGATTGAGCGAGACCGAGAGCAGGTGGTACACGACGGCGAAGCGCCGTCCGGCGGGTACCACGTCCTCGCTCGGCCTCGCGCGCGCGACGCCGCGGCTGAACCCCGACGACGTCGCGTCCTGCGTCTTCCATTCGGCGCGGCCGTGCTCGAGATAATCCACCCCGCACACGTCCATGCACATTTCGAATTTGAGGTCAGGAGCATCGCGCAGCACTCTCGCCGCTTCGAGCAAGTGGGCCGCGGCGACTTCGTAGGTCAATTCGCGGCAAGTATTCGGTACCGCACGCAATCGATCCGGCAGCGCGCGCGCGACGGCCAAGCCAAGGCTCTCGAGGCGGGTCGGCTCTGCCGCCACCGCCGGGGCGCTTGGAGCAACGCTCATCGGATGATCGCCTTGTTACGCTTGATTTTGTTCTGCAACTGAATGATGCCGTAGAGCAGCGCTTCGGCGGTGGGCGGGCAACCCGGAACGTAGACATCGACGGGCACGATACGGTCGCAGCCGCGCACCACGGCGTAGGAATAATGATAGTAGCCGCCGCCGTTGGCGCACGAACCCATGGAAATCACCCAGCGCGGCTCGGCCATTTGGTCGTACACCTTGCGCAGGGCCGGCGCCATCTTGTTCACCAAGGTTCCGGCCACGATCATCACGTCGGATTGGCGCGGACTCGGGCGGAACACCACCCCGAAGCGATCGAGGTCATATCGCGCCGCGCCGGCATGCATCATCTCGACGGCGCAGCAGGCCAGTCCAAAGGTCATCGGCCACAGCGAACCGGTGCGCGCCCAGTTGATCAGCTTGTCGACGGTGGTCACTTCGAAGCCGCGCACCGTGCCTGAGTCTGCGGACACGGCTTCTAATCCCATTCGAGCGCCCCTTTCTTGTAGTCGTACACCAGGGCGACGACCAGGACCAAGGCAAAGATCAGCATCGCCAGCAGGCCGAAGGCGCCGGTCACCCGAAGCGAGACGGCCCACGGGAAAAAGAATGCGATCTCGAGATCGAATACGATGAAAATGATGGCAACCAGGTAGTAGCGAACGTCGAAGCGCACGCGCGAATCTTCGAACGCTTCGAAGCCGCATTCGTAGGGAGACAGCTTCTCCGCGTCGGGACGGCGAGGACCCAAAATCCAGCCGATGGTGAATAACGCGAGCCCGAGAACGGTGGCTAAACCCATAAAAATCAATATCGGTAAGTACTGTCGCAGCATCATCAGCGTCCGAGCACGTCAATTGACCATAATTGTATCAGGCGCAACCGTGTTGCGTTGCGTAAAGGATTGCAACGAACATTAAAGTGATGGTGCCGACGGCCGGAGTCGAACCGGCACAGGTTGCCCCACTAGCCCCTCAAACTAGCGCGTCTACCAATTTCGCCACGTCGGCTTAAATCTTCATGGGCTTCGCCCAATTATCAACGGGGTTCGCGGACGAACCCCGTCAATCCTGCGGCGCTTCGCGCCGATAAGAGAACCAAGAAACACTGTCACTATCACCGCGGCCGTCGCTAAGACTGCGCCGCTCACAAATTCTATCACTCACCGATTACTTCGGCGGTGCCGCCGGATTCGGTACGGCCGGTGCCGGCGCCGGTGCCGGCGCCGCCGGCTTCGCGGCGGCCGCGGCCTGCGCTGCACGCTCCAACACGCTGGTCGGCTCGGCAGTCGGGCGCGCGCCCAAATACGCCAGCGTCAAGCTGGTGGCAAAGAACATCGCCGCAAACACGGCCGTCAATTTTGAGAACAAGGTGCTGGTGCCGCGGGCACCGAACACCGTGCCCGATGCGCCGGAACCGAACCCGGCCCCCGCCTCCGCGCCCTTGCCTCGCTGCAGAAGCACGAGTGCGATGATCATCAGCGCAAGCAATACGTGCACACCCAGAATAAATCCACGCAACATAAGAAATCTCTCAGTGGCGAACGGCCGCAGCCGCGCATATCTGCTGAAACTCATCGGCGCTCAGGGAAGCGCCACCTACCAATCCGCCATCCACGTCGGGCATCGAGAACAACTCCGCGGCGTTGCCGGCCTTTACGCTGCCGCCGTAAAGGATCCGTAAATGGCGTCCTATCTTAGCATCTTGCGCGTGAATGCGATTGCGCAGGAATGAGTGTACTTCCTGCGCCTGTTCCGGCGAGGCGGTACGGCCCGTCCCGATGGCCCACACCGGCTCATAGGCGAGAATGGCCTGGGCAAAGCCGCCGACTCCATGCATCGCGATCACGGCATCGAGTTGCCGAGCAATCACCGCTTCGGTTTGCCGTGCCTCGCGCTCATCCAGCGTTTCTCCGACGCACAGCACCGGCGTGAGGCCTGCGTCCAGAACCGCCGCAAACTTGCGCGCCACCAACGCATCATCCTCGTGATACCAGCGGCGGCGCTCCGAATGCCCGACGATGGCGTAGCTGCAACCCACGTCCTTGAGCATGGCGGCAGACACCTGACCGGTAAACGCGCCGCCGGCCTCCGCGCACACATCCTGCGCGCCGACCGCAATGCGACCGTCCTCCAACAGGCGGATCGCATCGCTCAAATAGACATAAGGCGGAAAGACCACGATGTCGATCGGCCATTCCGGCTTGAGGTTCATTTCCAATTCGGCGAGCAATGCCTGATTAGCGGCCCGAGAGCCGTGCATTTTCCAATTACCCGCGACCATCTGACGACGCATAGGCTACCTTCGGGCATTTGCCCTGCGGGAAAGGCGGCGAAGATTAGCCGCGCGGACGGCTAACTGCAAGTCCTCAAGGGCTGGGCTCGCGCGCGAGCGCCGCGGCCGCCTCGACTACCGCCGCGATCTCGCGTGCACCCTGCTTCACCAGACCCGCGTCATATCCTTCTACCATCACCCGAATCACGGGTTCGGTGCCGGAGGCTCGCAGCACGATGCGCCCGCGCCCCTCGAAGCGGCGCTCTACCTCTTCCGCCACTTTCACCACCGCGGCTTCCCGCAGCGGATCGAAGCGCTTGGCCACGCGCACATTGAGGAGCACTTGCGGATACTTGCTCATGCCGGCGCCGAGTTCGGCCAGCCCGGCACCCGTCTGTTTCATGACACTCAGTACCTGCAAGGCGCTGATCAAGCCGTCGCCGGTCGTGGTTTTGTCCAAACACAGGATATGGCCCGATGTCTCCCCTCCCAGGGTCCCGCCCACCTCATTGAGCATGGCGAGCACGTGGCGGTCGCCGACCTGGGCGCGCCGAAACTCGATGCCGATCTTGGCCAGCGCATGCTCCAACCCCAGATTGCTCATCACGGTGCCGACCACCGGGCCCTTGAGACCGCCCCGATCATGTCCGGACTTGGCCAGTATGTAGAGCAATTGATCGCCATCCACGCAGCGCCCGAGCTCGTCCACCATCACCACCCGGTCCCCATCGCCGTCGAGCGCCATCCCGAGCTGCGCACGCACGCCGGGAACTGTCAGCTGGAGGAGCTCAGGTGCCGTCGATCCGCAACCATCATTGATATTGCGGCCGTTCGGCGAGCAGCCGATGGGGACGATTTCTGCGCCCAAATCGGCGAGCACTCGCGGCGCCACCTTGTAGCCCGCGCCGTTGGCGCAGTCGATGACGATCTTGAAGCCCTGTAAATTCATGTCCGCAGGAATGGTCGAGGCGCAGAACTGCTGATATTGAATGCGGCTGCGGTCGATGCGTATCGCCTTGCCCAAATGCTGCGATTCCTGCGTCACGACCGGCAGATCGAGCAGGCACTCGATCTCGTTTTCCACCTCATCCGACAGCTTGCTGCCGGTGGAGTCGAAGAATTTGATGCCGTTGTCCTGATACAGATTGTGCGAAGCGCTGATGACCACGCCGAAGCTGCAATCCAGGCGTTGCGTCATATACGCGATGCCCGGCGTCGGCAGCGGGCCGATCAGCATGACATCCACCCCAGCGGCGACGAACCCGGCCTCCAACGCGGACTCGAACATGTATCCGGATACACGCGTGTCCTTGCCGATCAGCACGCGTCCGCCGCCCGGCGCCAGCACCCGCGCCGCGGCGCTCGCCAGTCGCAGGGCAAAATCCACGGTCATGGGAGATTGACCGACCCGGCCGCGCAGACCGTCGGTGCCGAAATATTTGTTCAATTGTCTATTCCTTGCAGAACGGCACTCACCATGCCGATGGCATCGCACGTCGCCGCCACATCGTGGGTGCGGACGATGCGTGCGCCCTTTATCACCGCCAGTGCCGCCAGTCCCAAACCGCCGTACAGCCGCTCATCGACGGATCGCCCGAGGACTCGGCCGACGAA
>DASYFQ010000127.1:0-4271 GCA_036498345.1 Steroidobacteraceae bacterium | reverse complement strand
GGAATTATGCCGTTACGATGATGTTGACGTGGGGCCGACCACGCCGTTGAGGGCGTCGAAATCCTTCGGGGCGGGGCGGCGGCGCATGTTGCGCGCTTGAACTCCGCCGCACATGCGGCGCGCGATTTCGCGCGCGGCTGTGGTGTCGATGGTAGTACCGGTATTGCCCAGGAACCATGCGCCTAACTCGGCGAAGATCGCGTGGGTGAATAAGGCAAGGCCGCCGCCGATGACCAGCATCGGCAACAATACGAACCAGGCGAGCAGGCACGCAAGCGAAAGCAAAAAGGTTCTCAGGAACATG
This sequence comes from Steroidobacteraceae bacterium, assembly GCA_036498345.1. Classification (GTDB taxonomy): domain Bacteria; phylum Pseudomonadota; class Gammaproteobacteria; order Steroidobacterales; family Steroidobacteraceae; genus Bog-1198. The sequence goes on along the minus strand of DASYFQ010000127.1, from coordinate 3,967 downwards.
GCGGCACCCCCTGCCGGCGGCTCATTCGTTGTTACTTGCGCGACAATAATCCCGTAAATACTCCAGGATCAGTATCCGCGTCTCATTCTTAAAATAATTATCCGTCTCGATTCCAAAAAAATTGCGCTGAACGCAAGCGCTATCATTGTTTAAGTTCCATACCTAAGGTATTGAATGTCATAAACATATCCATTCGCCGTAAATCCGAGGCCCGCCTCTGCCGGCCATCGCGCACGCCGCAAGCGATAATTATAGCCAGGAATAAGTAAATATCGCCTCACGAGGACACCAGCGTCGCCGATACGATCACGTCGCCGGACGCCGCCGCTTGCGGCTGGGTCGCGAGCGCCACCGTACTCGCCGCCTCCAGAGGCAAGCTCAGCGCAACACGCAGACCCGGGTTTTGGTCCGAGAGTTCGAGCGCACTGCCATGCAGCTTGGCTACCGCCTGCACGAGACTCAATCCCAAGCCGACGCCGGGAGTGCCGCGGCTTGCGTCGCCGCGGTAAAAGCGCTCCATCACCTTGTGCTTTTCGGACTCGGCGATTCCCGGGCCGTTGTCCGACACCGAAACCTGGGCGGTACCGTCGCCGCGCTCGAGCACGGCGACTTCGATTGCTCCATTCACGGGTGCGTACTTCAGTGCGTTGTCGATCAGGTTGCTCAAAGCCTGAGCGAGCAGAACCGGATCTCCCGATACCGGCACGGGTCGGTCCGATCGAAGCGCGAGATCGATGTTCTTCAGTTCCGCGGCGGGTGCGTAGAATTCCACCGCATTCGCCGCTAGGTCGGCCACGTCGAGCGTCACGAAGCCGGACCGGCGCATGCCGGCATCGATTTCCGCAAGCCGCAGCAGGGCGTCGAATATGCGAATCACCCGGTCGACGTCCGCGACGGCGCCATCGATTTCCGCGTATGTCTGCTCGGGAGAGGGGCGGATGAGCGCCAGCTCCTCGAGCCGCGAGCGCAACTCGGCCAACGGGGTGCGCAGGTCGTGCGCGATGGAATTGGACACGTTGCGCACGCCGTGCACCAATAGTTCGATCTGTTCGAGCAGCCCGTTGATGGTGCGCGACAAAGTGTTGAGTTCATCGTCGTTGAGATGTGTCGGCAGGCGGTGCTGCAAATCGCCGTGAATGATCGCCGATACGGTCTGCCGGATGCTATGGATGCGCGACATGAGCGCGCGCCGCGTGATCAGACCGATCAGGAGGCCGGCGATCGATAGCACGGCGATGGCGGCGGTCAAACCGTACCAGAAACGCGTCTGGAGAGGCGCAAAAAGCGCGTTGTCCCTGCCCACCAGCAGCTTGTAGTCGCCCAACGCGACGACGTGTACCAAGGCCGTTTGCATGCCATGATTGCCCGATTCAATCCTGGCCTTGTAGTTCCCGGGCGCGGTCGGCACGTCGGAGGGCCACGCCGCCAGATTGCCGGATATCGGATTCAGCGATGCATCGGCCAGCAACAAGATTCTCTCGCTCGCGAACTGCATGCGCACACGGGCATCGATGAACCCCTTGACGCCTACCGCCCCTTCGCGACGAAACACTTCGGCCAGGCGTTGCGCATCGATCTGCAGGATTTCGGCGCGGCCCTCTTGGATCGTTACCTGCCAGGCATACCAGAGGGGTGCCGCGAACAATACCAGCGCCGTAATCCCCAATGCGACGTAGCCGATCGCCAGCGAGAGCGCCGATGAACGCATCATGCTAATCATCCGCCGTCACGGTATATCCCGCATTGCGCACGGTGCGCAGCAGCGGGCGTTCGAACTCTGCGTCGATTTTCTGCCGCAATTTGCTGATATGCACGTCGACGACATTGGTCTGAGGATCGAAGTGGTAATCCCACACATTCTCCAACAGCATGGTGCGCGTGACCACCTGACCGGCATGGCGCATCAAATACTCCAGCAGCTTGAATTCGCGCGGCTGAAGCGTAATCGGCCGATCGCCGCGCGTTACCTTGCGCGTCAACGGATCCATATGCAAGTCGCCGACGGTGAGCGGAATCTCGGTGTTGACGGACTGTGCGCGGCGATGCAATGCGTCGAGGCGCGCGAGCAGTTCGCCGAAGGCAAAAGGCTTGGTCAAGTAGTCGTCGCCGCCGCTGCGCAGCCCCCGTATGCGGTCGTCGACCTCCGAAAGCGCGCTCAAGATCAAAATCGGGGTGCGCTTGCCGGCCTTGCGCAGCACTTCGATGATGGCGAGACCGTCGATCTCGCCCGGCAGCATCCGATCCATGATGATCACGTCGTAGGGCTCGCTCGCCGCGAGGAACATGCCGTCGCGGCCATTGCCCGCATGATCCGTGGTGTGTCCCGCTTCTTGCAGGCCTTTGACGACGAATTGGGTGACCCGCTCGTTGTCTTCAACCAGCAATATTTTCATGTGGTTCCCCCGAGCGGCGGTACCGCGCGGTCGGCCGCCCGCGGCGGCGGCTCGATCGTGGGCGCGTCGGGGTGCTTTTGGCGGTGGCGGCGCTTGAACCGCAGACTCAACTCGTCCAGATACAGGTACACGACAGGCGTGGTGAACAGCGTCAATGCCTGACTCAATATCAGGCCGCCGACCATGGTATAGCCCAGCGGCTGGCGCAGCTCCGAGCCGGTGCCGCGCCCCAGCGCCAAGGGCAGTGCACCGAGCAATGCCGCCATCGTGGTCATCATGATGGGTCGAAAGCGCAGCAGGCATGCCTGACGTATGGCGTCATGCGGCGACAGATGCTGCTCACGCTCGGCCTGGATGGCAAAGTCCACCATCATGATGCCGTTTTTCTTGACGATACCGATCAGCAAGATGATTCCGATCAGGGCCATCACGGACAGATCGATGTGGAATATCAGGAGCACCAGCAGCGCGCCGACGCCGGCTGACGGCAGGGTGGAGAGAATAGTCAGCGGATGAATGTAGCTTTCATAGAGCATGCCGAGAATGATGTACACGGCCACCAGCGCCGCTAGAATCAGATAGGGCTGGCTCTTCAGAGAACTCTGAAAGGCCTGCGCGGTGCCTTGAAAGTTGCCGGTGATGGTCGCGGGCAGGCGCATTGCCGCCGAGGCGCGAGTGATGGCATCGACGGCATCGCCGAGCGCCGCACCCGGCGCGAGGTTGAACGACAGCGTCACGGCCGGAAACTGTCCTTGATGCTGGATCGACAGATAGGTGACGTGCTCAGTGTCGTACTTGGTGATCGCCGAGAGCGGCACCATCTGGCCGGTCAACGCCGATTTCAAATACAGCTTGTTGAGCGAGGCGGGATCGGTCTGCAGGGCCGGCGTGATTTCCAGGACGACGTGATAGCTGTTGGCCTGAGTGAAGAACTGCGCCGCCTGGCGCTGGCCGAAGGCATCATAGAGCGCTTGGTCGACCGCGGCCGGCTGGATGCCGAAGCGCGCCGCTTGATCGCGGTCGATGGTGAGCGACAGCATGCCGCTGCTGGTCTGTTGATCGGAGGCCACGTCGCGCAGCGTCGGCAGCTTCTGCAACGCCGCGAGCAGCTTCGGCGCCCAGTCGTTGAGTTCATTGATGTCCGAATCCTGAAGAGTATATTGATATTGCGTGCGCGCGAGGCGGCCGCCGACATTGAGATCTTGCGCCGCCTGCATGAACAGGGTGGCGCCGGGCACTTTCGCCAGTTGCGGCCGCAACCGGGTGATGATCTGGTCGGCACTGGCGCTGCGCTGATCGCGCGGTTTCAAACCTATTACTACGAAGCCGTTGTTGTTCGGCCGGCTGCCGCCGAGGCCGGTGGCATAGCTCTCGACGTCGGGATCCTTGGCGACGACGTCCAAGAGCGCATGCTGTCGACGCACCATTTCGGTGAACGAAATATCCTGGGGTGCATCGGATAGCCCGGCGATGATTCCGGTGTCTTGCTGCGGGAAGAAACCCTTGGGTATCTCGATGTACAGGATCACGGTCGCGGCGACCGTGATCAGAAACGCCGTCAAGGTGGCGCGCTT
>DASYFQ010000126.1:5000-26037 GCA_036498345.1 Steroidobacteraceae bacterium | reverse complement strand
TCGGCCGGCAGGGGTCGATTGAACAGATACCCCTGCGCTTCGTCGCAGCCGAGCGCGTACAGCCGGCTGGCCTGTTCTTCGGTCTCGACTCCTTCGGCAACGACGTAAATCCGCAATGCCTTCGCGAGATTGATGATCGTCGAGACGATGGCGAGGTGCTCGGTGCTGATGGTCATGCCGGCAATGAAGGCGCGGTCGATCTTGAGGGCATCCAACGGCAGTTGCGCGATCTGGCTCAAGCCGGAGTAGCCGGTGCCGAAGTCGTCCATGAATATCCGCAGTCCGGCTTCCCGCAAACGCAGGAGCTTTTGCACGTTGGCGCCGGTGTTCTGAGCAATCATGGTCTCGGTGATCTCCACGTCGATGCCATTCGTATTACTCAGGCTGGAACCCAGCGCTCCGAGCACCGTCGCGACAAAATTGGGGTGGCGCAGCTGAACTTCCGAAACGTTGACGGCCACGCGCGGTACCTCCAGACCAAGCGACTTCCAGCGTTGCGTATCGGCTACCGCCTGCTCGAACACCCAGCGGCCGACCTCCACGATCAGTCCCGATTCCTCGAGCAGAGGCACGAAATCCAGCGGCGATACCAGCCCGACCTCGGGGTCGACCCAGCGGATCAGCGCCTCCAGCCCGCGAATGCGGCGCGTCGCCAGATCGACTTTCGTCTGATAATGCAGGACGAACTCCTTCTGAGTCACGGCCTTGCGCAAGCGGCTTTCCAGATGAAGCCGCTGGGCGACTCGCGCGTTCATTTCCGGCGAGTAGAAGAGATACGGGTCGGCCGCGTCCTTCGCCCGCTTCAGCGCGGCTTCGGCGTTCACGAACAGGCTCTCGGCGGTGTCCGCATCCGCGGGATATACGGCGATTCCGACCTTCACCGTGGTGCGCAATTCGATCTCATCGATGATGAGCGGCTCGGCGAACGAGTCGATGATCCACTCCTCGATCCAGCGCGCCATGGATGCTCCCGCCAGATTGGGCAGCACCAGGGCGAACCGATCGCCGCCGATGCGCGCCGGAGTTGCGGACTCGCTGATCGTCCGCTGCAGCCGGATCGCGAGTTCCTTGAGAACCTGGTCGCCGGCGTAACGCCCCAACGTGTCGTTGATTCGCTTGAAGCGCTGCACGTCGATGATCATGACCGCGAGCTGGCGCCGTTCGGCCCGCGACGAGTGCAGCGCCTGCGCCACGCGGTCGAAGAACAATTGGCGATTGGGCAATCCGGTCAACGTGTCGTAATAGGAAACGTAGGTGAGCTTCTCTTCTTTGCCGATGTAATCGAGCGCGAAGGAGATGTCGCCCGCGAGATCCTTCAGCAGCTTCAGCTCCTCGTAATCGAAGAATCCGGTCTCCGCCGCATACAGCACGAGGACGCCCACCGCCTGGTCCTCGACCGTCAGCGGCATCGCCATCTGCGAGCGAAAGCCGCGAGCCAGAGCGGCCTGTTTCAGCAGGGGTTCCGAAGCCGCTTCGATGTCGTTCACCACCACCATTTTTTTCCGGCGCAGCGCTTCGCCCACGGGGCCCGGATCTTGCTCGAGGTTCGCGAGCGTCACGCTGATTTCCTGCAAATACCCTTGCTCGGCACCTTCCCAGACCAGCGGCGTCGCCTTCAGCGCGCCCGGCTCTACCAAGCCGATCCACGCCATCCTGAAGCCGCCCTGCTGCACGGCGATGCGGCACGACTCGCGCAGCAGCTCGCGCCGCTCCCGGATGCGCACGATGGTGGAGTTGATGCCGCTGAGCACGGCCTGAATGCGGCTCAAGCGCGCGATCCGTTCCTGCTGCAGGCGATGATGCGTAATATCGCGGGCAACGCCGCGGTAGCCGATCACCTTTCCGGAGGCGTCGAGCAGCGGCAGCGCATTGCTGTCGAGCCAGCGAATACCGCCGGTCGCGTGATGAAGGCGCAGCACCAGGTCGCGCCAACCCTGCTTTTCCGCACTTCCGCGTTGCAGAAGATCGGCCAAAGTTTGCCGGGCGCTCTGCGATACGATGTCGAGGCAGCTTCTTCCGATCAGCTCCTCCGGTGCATAGCCGAGGATTGCCTCTGCGGCCGGGCTGCAGAAGGTGTAGAGGCCGTCTGCGTCGATTTCCCAGATCCACTCCTGGGTGGCTTCGGCGATGGAACGAAATCTCTCTTCGCTGGCGCGCAGCGCCAGCTCGGCGTTGATTCGGTCCGTGATGTCCTGGATTTGATAGATGAAATAATGCGGTTCGCCCGACTGCAGCCAGACCAGAGAACCGCTCAATTGGGTCCACACCACGCGTCCGTCCTTGCGGACATAGCGCTTGTTGGTCTGATAGGTTTCGATCGCCCTAGCGAGCATTTGACGCACCTGAACCGTATCGGCGTCCCGGTCATCCGGATAAGTGATCGACTGAACGTCGGTGGCGAGCAGCTCCTTCTCGCTGTATCCGACGATGTCGCACAACGCAGGATTGGTGCCGAGCCAGCGGCCGTCCGGCGCGACGAGGGCCATGCCGACGGATGAAAAATGCATGGCAAAGCGGAAGCGCTCTTCGCTGTCTTCGAGTTCGCGTTGCGCCCAGCGTCTGGCGTCGCGGTCCTCGGCTTCGCGCAGCGCGCGCTCCATCGCCGGCACCAGCCGCGCGCGGCTCTCCTTGAGCACGTAATCGACCGCGCCCTGTTTCAGCGCTTGGATGGCGCGCTCCTCGCCGATGGTGCCGGAGACGAAGATGAAGGGCGTGTCGGGTCGGCGCGTTCTGGCGATCCGCAGCGCATCCGTTCCATCGAAACCCGGCAGCGTGTAGTCGGACAGAATCAGGTCAGGCTCGAATGTCGCGAGCGCTTCTTCGTAGTCGGCGCCGGTATCCACGCGGCGGCTGACGACATCCAGGCCCCGCAGGTGCATTTCCCGGAGCAGCATTTCAGCGTCCTCCACGCGGTCTTCGACCAGCAATACCTTGATTTGCCGCTGCATGCTCATTGGTTGGGAACGCGGTTCATGACCGCCCAATAAAGTCCGGTCTGAGTGATGACGCTGGTGAACGCCGAGAATTCGACCGGTTTGACCAGGTAGCTGTTGACTCCCAGCTGATAACTGATCAAGACGTCCTGTTCTTCCGCCGACGACGTGAGCACGACGACGGGAATCACCTTGGTCCGTTCGTCGGCCTTCATGCGCCGCAGAACATCGATGCCGCCCAGCCGCGGCATTTTGAGATCGAGCAGAATGAGCCGGGGCTGGCCGCCGCGGCGCTGGCTGAAGGCGCCCTCGCGGAACACGAATTCGATCGCCTCGACTCCGTCGCGCAGCCGCACGACCTTGTTCACCAGGTTGCTCTTGCGCAGCGCGCGAATGATCAGTTCCGCGTCCGCGTCGCTGTCTTCTACCAGCAAGATCTCTACCGCTTCGAAATCATCCACTTTCATCTCCTATGGGCAGTGCGAACGAGAACACTGCACCGTGATCCACTTTACCTTCGGCCCACACTCGTCCGCCGTGCCGGGTCACCACGCGGTGGACGATGGCAAGCCCCACTCCGGTGCCGCTGAACTCGTCGGCGCGATGCAAGCGCTGGAATACTCTGAACAGCTGTCCGGCGTAGTTCATGTCGAAGCCGACGCCGTTGTCCCGGACGGAGTAGTGGTTCTCCGCCCCGACTTGGCGGCCGCTGACGTGGATGAAGGGCCTCGCCGCCTTGCTGCTGTACTTGACCGCATTGGCGATGAGATTCGCCCACACCTGACGCAACAAACCGCGATCGCCGCGCGCGGACGGCAGGGCTTCCACCTCTATGTGCGGCGCGGCGGCGGCTTCACCGCCGTCGCCGAGCGACTCCATATGAAGGACTTCCTCCACGACTTCACGCACCAGAGAGTCGACGTTGACTTCGCCATGCGCCACCGGCTGGCGTCCCAACCGGGAGAATGCCAACAAGTCATCGATGAGCGCGCCCATGCGCCGGCTGTTCTGGCGGATCACGGAAAGATAGCGCAACCCTTCGGCGTCGAGCCGCTCCTTGTAATCTTCCTCCATTATCAAGGCGAAGCCGTCGACGGCGCGGAGCGGCGCCCGCAGATCGTGAGACACCGAGTAACTGAAGCTCTCGAGTTCCTTGTTGGTGACCTCGAGTTGCGCGGCCTTGGCCAGCAGCGCCGCGTTCAATTCGCGAATCGCGTGTTCCGCGAGCTTGCGCTCGGTAATATCCTCCGAGACCCCCAAGAGAAATTTCGGTACCCCATGCTCGTCCAGAATCGGCATTTTCATGGTGTGCAAAGTTCGGACGCCGTGCAGCCGCGTATCAACCGACTGCTCGGGAATGTCGATCAGCCGGCCGGCGGCGAGGACTTCGCGGTCTTTGGCCAGGATGAACTCGGCCTGCTCCGCCGACAGGAAGTCGCGGTCGCGCTTGCCGATCACATCGTCGCGGGTGAGGCCCAGCAAATCCAAGGTGGCGCGGTTCTGGCGCACGTAGCACAAGGTGCGCGCATCCTTGACGAATATCATGACCGGCAGCATCTCGATCAAGGAATCGAGAAAGCGGTTCGCCGCCGTCAAGTCGGCTTCCGCGCGTTTGACCTCGGTGATATCGCGGGCGACCGACAACAACCGTTCGGTCTTGCCGTCGCCGCCCTGGATGGGCATCACGATGACGTCCCACCATTTCGGCGTTCCTGCCCGAGTCGGGCACTGTCCTTGAAAGCGCCCGGCGCTGCCGCCGAGTGCCGCGGCCACGGCGCGGCGCGCCGCCGCTTCGTCCTCGCCGCTCCAGAATCCGAACCAATCGGCGTCGGCAATCGACCCGAAATCCTCGACCTCCATCAATCGCTGGCCTTGCGGCGTCATCTGGCTCACGCGTGCGTCCGGAGTCAATATGGCCAAGCAGTCCGGTGAGCTGTCCACGATGCTGCGGTTGTATTGTGCGCCGCTGCGCAGAGCCTGTTCGGCGTCGTGCCGCGCCAGCATTTCGCGGCGAACGCCGCGGAACATTACGACGAAGGTCGCCGCCGCGAGCGCAAAGGTGACCAGCAGCGAAATGAGCGTCGTGTGCCGAATGCTGCCGGCTGCCGTTTGCCGCCGTGCCAGCAGGCGCGCTTCGACGCCGTCCATCCGTTCGATGATGATGCGAACGGCTTCGGTACCGCTGCCGAGATGGTTTTGGCCGAGCACCGCCCGTGCGGCCGGCAGGCCATATGCCTGGTAGGCGGCGAGAGTGCTTGCCATGTCGTCCAAACACCTCTTCACCACGGATTTTAGCGCGACCCACTCGCCCTGCTGAACCGCGTTATCGCTCGTGAGCCGGCCGAGCTCCGCCAGACGGTATTGCACGACGTGGAGCAGACGCAGATATTCGTCCAATCGAGCCTGCTGTGCCGTGAGCAAATAGTCGCGCTGCACCAGCTCGGCGCCGGCCAGCGATCCATGGAGATCGGCAAGGGTCGCGCGCACTTCCTGGGTGTGCGCGATCCACTCGACGGAGTCCGCGAACTGGACGCTGGTCCGGTAGGTAAAGGTGCCGCCGAATAACAGCAGCGACATCGCCAGTAGGAACGCCGACAGGATCTTGATTTCGACGGCGGCGAGAGCGGTCCGCTCCGTATCGAGACCCTGCCGCGATCGACCCGGCGACAGCAGCACGCCGGCGCCCAGCAGCACGAAACAAATCGCCGTATTGATGGCCAGCGGCGGCGCCCAGGGGTCGGTGATCAGGTCTCCCGCGCGCCAGAGGTAGCCGATGATGGGCACTGCGCCGATGAGGATGACCAGGACGGCCGCCGACTTGGCGGCCGTGAGCCAGGATTCGCGGTGCATGGCCGCGAGCGCAGAACCGATGAGCGCAAAGGCCGCCGCGCTGAACGGCGACATCCGCCCGGGAAATACGTTGTGGACAACCGTGGGTTCTTTGACCAGGAGTTCGTCTATGCCCAATTGCCAGCCGAATACGTACTCGGTGAGCGTGGCGAGTCCCATGGCGACCACCGCAAGCGCGAATCCGTATGCGATACGCTCGAGGTGCACGGCAACGCGATCCGCCAAGATGAGCAGGGCGGCCCCGCACAGAATGACACCGACCGCCGTATTTGCTTTCATTTCGAGGCCGCCGGGGAGCAGGCGAGTCAGCACGGGGATGTGAAAACCCCAGCCGGCCAGAGCCACCAGGCCAAAGAGCGCCGTCACCGTGGCTGCCGCTTGGGCAGGCGCGGCACGATTGCCCCAAGTTTGACCTGTCTGTGGCATTGGTCGTCCCTTTCCCTCGGGTATCGGCCCTCGGCACACCGCCGAAGAAGATGCCGCACTGCGATACCGTACACAATCAGGCTTGGCTTCTAAACCATCGGGCCCCTGAAATACCCTTACCTAAGGAGCCGGCAAACCCCTCATTTCCGCTGAGTAAAAACGCCCCTCCGGGTGTTATGAAACACGTTTGGGCGCCGCCATGACACGGACTCGTTCCTGCAGGATAGCGGGGCCGAAGTTGCGCATGCGCTCGAGGAACGTCTCGGTGACCTCGAATCCCTTCGGCACCAATAGCGTGCCGACCTGAGTGCGCAGATCGTCCATGAAGACCATGCCGGGAACGACGTCGCCGACCGCTACCTCACTCTGCTGTTGGGCGCTGACCGATGCGCCGACCAGCAATTCGAGCCCCTCGATCAGCTTGCCATCATGCCGCAAGGCGTGCCCTCGAATTACGGCGATGGCCTCGGGGATCGGACGGCCCTGTGCAATCTGGGCATCGTACTCGAGCACCAGGCGAAGTATCCCCGCCCCGAGCTTGATCAACCCCTCGGGCACGTCGCTTTTGACCGGTTGGCTGGCGGCGAGAATCTCCATGACCGGTTCGAGCCGGGGAATGCGGCCTAGCAGCTTTTGGGCGACTTGAGGCGCTCCGTCCGCCAACACGCGTTCATCCGGCGTCAAACGCTTGCCGTAATACAGCTTTTCCACCAATTCCGTGGGCAGCGATATATAGCCGATCTGCGACAGCATGGCCGCCGCCTCGAGCTGCCAAAAGCCCGTGGTTCCGATAGCCGCCGCCAGATCGGCGGCGAGGCGCTTCACACGGGTGGCGCGGCCAAATGCAACCGGATTGGTGATCGCGAGTATGTCGATCAGCGCCCTGATGCAGCCGATCAGCGTTTCTTGGAGCAGCACCTTTTCGGCAATCAGGAGCCGATGATGGGTGACGCCCGCCTCGATCGCCATTCGCAATTGGTCCGGCGTGCAAGGCTTGGTCAAATAGCGAAAAATCTGCCCTTCGTTGACCGCCGCGACGGCAACATCGCGTCCCGGGTCACCGGTGAGCAGAATGCGCGTCGTTTCCGGATATAGATGCTTCACGTGCTTGAGAAACGTTGCACCATCCATGCCCGGCATGCGCATGTCCGACACGATTACCGCGGGTGCGCCATGATCCTTGCATACCTGCAGCGCACTCTGCGCGCCATTGGCCGTCAGAACCTGATAATCGCGCCTCAGGTGCAGAGCCAATCCGTCCACGACCCGAGGTTCGTCGTCGACACACAGGACATGGGGTAAGTCTTCGCGGTTCATGTTTGAGGCCACTTGGTTTGGAGGGTCAATTCGCGGGCGACGCGCATGCCTGTACTCTACGTCGCGCTTCGTCCCAGTCAAACGGCGCGTTCAAGCTCGTGAGATAGCCCGCGTCCACGGCAGGGTCGGCGTTGCCGGAGTCGATCAATGCATGCGCGCCGGACGTGTCGAGCAGCGCATGCGATACCGCGAGGGCGCCCAGCAGATCGTAGCCGTGAGGGGTGATGCTCGTCGGCGCATGGTGCAAGGCCACCGCCTCGACGATGGAGTACGGCAGTCCCCACAGGCCGAGCAGGTACGCGCCGATCTCCGCATGGGTCGCACCCGTCGTCAGACGTTCACACTCGAAGAGCGGCAGATGTTGACTGCGCGAGAGTTCCAGCGCCTTCCCCAGTTGCTCCGGACATTCTTGGACCAGGACCCAATAGCCGATATCGTGCAACAATCCGGCGAGCCACGCATCATCCGGTAAGGCCCGTCCGCCTGCCAGCGATTTGCATGCCGCCGCCGCGAGCTGCGCGTGGTTCTGCAGTTGTTCCGGGTCCACGCTCAGTGGGCTCCGCGGGTTCTTCCACTGCGAGAAAATCTCCGCGGACAGAACCAAATTGCGAATCGTCGCAAATCCCAGATACGTGACCGCGTCCTTGATGCGCACCATCGGTTTGCGCAAGCGAAAAAACGCCGAATTCGTGATCTGCAGCACCTTGCTGGCGATCGCAGCGTCGGCGTTGACGATGTCGGCGACTTCGCCGGCCGTCACGTTGGGTTGCGACAGCGCCGCCTGCAGACGGCCGTAGGTCTTGGGCATCGCGGGCAGTTCGCCGATGCTTCCGACCACTCGGCGCAGCGGCTCCTGAGCGAGAATGTCCTTAAGATTGAAGCAGCGCTCGATTATGTTTTCCAATTGCCGGCCGTCGCAAGGCTTGGCGACGTATTGATGAGCGAGCGAGGTCAATCTGACGGCTTGAACCGGGTCGGAATAGCCCGACACGATGATGCGCACGGTGGTAGGCCAGCGCTGTTTGACCGTGGTCAGCAGCTGCCCGCCGTCCATCCCGGGCATGCGCACGTCGGACACCACGAGATCGACATGCTGCTGCTCGAATGCGGCAAGGGCATCGGCGCCGCTCGAGACGAATTTCATATTCCAGTCGTGCCGATGCTTGTAGAGGCGCGCGCGCAGACCATCGAGCAAATCGAGGTCGTCGTCCACGAAAAGGATGTCCTTCATCAATTGCTCCGGTCGCGGCCGGCCACCGGCAGGCGCAACGTGAATTCGGTGCCCTTCCCAACGTCGCTGGTGACGCCGATATGGCCGCCATGCTTGTCCACGACGATGGAACGGGTGATCGCCAAGCCTTGGCCGGTGCCGCGGCCCACCTCTTTGGTGGTAAAGAAGGGATCGTAGAGTTTGGATAGGTTTTCCGGCGGAACGCCGCAGCCGTTGTCGCTGATGCGAATGATCACCGTGCCGCCATCGGATGCCGTGCTGATCCCGATTTCTCCGGTATTCGCGTCCCGGCCGGCCTGGTGGATGGCATGGGCGGCATTGACGATGAGGTTCAAGAACACCTGATTGAGCTCGCCGATATTGCAATTGACCGCGGGCAGCTCGGCGAATTCCGTACGGACCGTGGCGATGTATTTGTACTCATTGGAGGCGACGAGGAGCGTGGTGCCGATGGCATGGTTCAAATCGGCGGGATTCTGCTCGTTCGTATGCGGATGAGCAAACTCCCGCATTGCCTTCACGATGTTCGTGACGCGTTCGACGCCATCGGACGTCCGTCCGAACGCGCCGGGAATTTCAGAGCGCAGAAAGTCGAGGTCGAATTTTGCCGCCAACTTGGCGACTTCGAGGCGAAGCGCGCTGTGCTCGGGATTCTCGGACAAGGCATCGACGGCACTTCGCCAGCCATCGAGCAGTCGATTGAAATCCTCGTAGGCGCTGCGCAGAAAATGCACGCCGTCGCCCACATATTGTATCGGGGTATTGATTTCGTGGGCGATGCCGGCCGCAAGCCGGCCCACCGATTCCAGCTTCTGCGCCAGTTGGAGTTCGATCACGACGCGTGCACGCTCCTCCATTTCCTCGACGAGTTTGTCCTGCAGTTCTTGTTTCTTGCGAATCTCTTCCCGTTTCGCCGTGATGTCGGCACCCATGGTTACCGAGTGGGTCATGCGCCCGCCGCGGTCGAATATCGGTCTGATCGACACCCCCAGCCAAAACTTGCTGCCGTCGCGCCGCGTAACCTCGCTTTCATGATGGAAGGTTCGGCCGGCACGCAAAACCGCGTCCATGTCGGTCAAATAGCTCGAGTCGGGGCTTATCCATTGAGTCAGCGCGCTGATGCCCCTGCCGATCAGCTCGTCCCGGCGAAGCCCGTGTTCGTCCGCGACCACCTTGTTGCAGTAGACGATGATGGGCTCCGGAGCCGTTTGCTTGGCAATCACGAAAAACGTCGGCGTGGCATCGAGTGCCTGATCGCGCAACGCCAGCTGCTCCCGAAGGGCGGCGTTGTCGGCGCGCAAGCTCGCCGCCTGCGATTCCAGCCGGCCCGACCATTCCGCGGCGGTATCATCCGCGGCCGCGTCAGGCGGATGAGTATTCAACGTCATAGGCCTTACCGTATCGTTCCCGCGCGCGAATTCTTTAGGGCCGTCGCTCGATTTTGCGGCCCTGGATCGCCAAAAGTGTGAGGCGTTCGAGCTCACCAGACATCGCCGCCGCATACTGCGACGGTACTCACAAATCGCGGTTTTTACGGGTTTTTCCCGCTTGCGGGTAGTGTATGCGAAGCGCAATCTGCGTGTTTACAAGGGTTCGCGCTCCGTCGGGCGAGCTCGTGATGAAGTCGGATGGGATAACACGTGATGTCGACTATCGCTTCTGTCGGGCTCATTGGCGCGGGGACTGCAGCCCCGCCCCTGCGCGTCGAGCTGCGCGTGATGCTCGGCACCGCTGCCGCGCTGCTGTCGTTCTGCCTTTGCGCCGCGCCGGCCGAGGCGGACAGCGGCGCGCCGACCATCGGCGAGCTGAAGCGGCTGAATGTCGAGGATCTCATGAATGTCGAGATCACCTCGGTCTCGCGGCATCCGCAAAAATTGCTCGACGCAGCCTCGGCAATCCAGGTCATCACTCAGGAAGATATCCGGCGGTCCGGCGCCACGAGCATTCCGGAAGCGCTGCGGCTGGCTGATAATCTGCAAGTGGCGCAGAAGAATGCCCACGACTGGGCAATCAGCGCGCGCGGATTCAATACCGCGCTGGGCAATAAGCTTCTGGTCATGATCGACGGACGAACGGTGTATACGCCCCTCTACTCGGGGGTGTTCTGGGACGCGCAGGATTATTTGCTGGAAGACATCGATCGAATCGAAGTCATCAGCGGGCCGGGAGGCACGCTGTGGGGGGCGAACGCGGTCGATGGCGTCATCAACATCATCACCAAGAGCGCCGCGGACACGCAAGGACTGTATGCCGAGGGGGGCGGCGGATCGGAACCGCGCGAATTCGCGGGTGCGCGCTACGGCGGCTCGCTGGACGGGGATACGCATTTCCGCGTCTATGGCAAGTATTTCAACCGCGGCGACGAAGTGCTGGCCAATGGAGACCCGGAATCGGACTCTTGGCGGCAAGGCCGCGCGGGCTTTCGAATCGATTCGAAGCTCTCCCCGCAGGACCGATTCACCGTGCAGGGCGACTACTACGACGGCCATGAGCATGTGCAGACCGGCGGCGACGCCGACGCCAGCGGCGACAACCTCCTGGGCCGCTGGACGCGCATTCTATCGGACGACTCCGATCTGAGCCTGCAATCGTATATCGATCAGACGCATTTGACCCTTCCGATCGGGCCGCTGACGATCAACGGCGCGCAATTTTCGCCCCCTGGAAATCTGTACGATGACCTCACGACCTACGATGTGGATTTCCAGCATCGATTCAAGGTTGGCGCGCTCAACCGAATCGTCTGGGGCCTGGGTTTTCGGCGCACTCACGACGCCGTCATCAACGCGCCCGGGTTGGGGTTTTCCCCCGCCGTTTTGGATCAGAACTTGTACAGCGGGTTCGTCCAGGATGAGTTCGCGCTGCGGAAGAACCTGTCGTTCACCATCGGCACCAAGCTGGAGCACAACGCCTACACCGGCTTCGAATCCGAACCCAACGCGCGCCTGAGCTGGATCTTGAGCTCGAGTCAGGCCGTGTGGGCTGCCGTGTCTCGCGCGGTACGCACGCCCTCACGCTTCGATCATGATCTTTCGGAAGGGTCGCCGCCGTACCCGGTGTACCTGAAGGGAGGCTCCGACTTCACTTCCGAATCCGTGCTTGCCTACGAATTGGGCTATCGCGCGCAGCTCGATTCGAAGGCCACCGCTTCCGTGTCCACCTTCTATAATCGGTACAACGACGTCCGCAGCGTCAGTCTCACTCCGGTAACCCTCTTCCCCGTGTACTTCGCGAACAATCTGCAGGGAGACACCTACGGGCTGGAGTTCAGCGGCAACTACGAAGTGTCCGACGCCTGGTCGTTGCACGCGGGCTATACCCTGATGCGGGAGCATCTGCGCGTCAAACCCGGCGGGTACGATCTGGACCATGCGCTCTACGAAACGGCGGACCCCAAGCACCAGTTCTCCCTGCGTTCCTCACTGAACCTGCCGTGGCACGCGGAACTCGATGCCGGCCTGCGCTGGGTCGACACCCTGCACACCGACAATGGGGCGATACCCGCAACGGTGCCCAGCTACTTCGAACTGAATACACGCCTGGCATGGCATGCCAGCGAACGGCTCGAGTTCTCGCTGGCCGGACAGAATCTGCTGCACAACCATCATCCCGAGTATGGTGCGGCGGATACGACGCGCGTGTATATTCAGCGCAGTGTCTATGGAAAGGCCGCGTGGCGATACTGAGGAAGTTTCTGCAGGCCGTGCTTTGCGGCGCGCTCGGGGTGACGGTATTCTTTCGCGGTGCCGGCGGCGCGGAGGCGCCGACTGAATACCAGGTCAAGGCCGTTTTCGTCTACAACTTTTCGCGCTTCGTGGAATGGCCGCCCCAGAGCTTTACCGCGCCCGACGAGCCGTTCGTCATCGGCGTCCTCGGCAGCGATCCCTTCGGGGCGCGCTTGGACGAGGCGGTGCACGGCGAGCAGATCGACCAACATCCGCTCGTCGTACGCCGTTTCCGCAATCTCGATGAAATCGGCGATTGCCGAATTCTGTACATCGACCGCTCCGAAAGCGCGGAGGTGCCGCAGATTCTTGCCGCGCTCGATCACCGCAACACGCTGACCGTATCCGACCTGGACGCCTCTTCGGAACGCGGGGTCATGATCCAGTTCACGACGGAGAACAACCGGATTCGGCTGCGCATCAACGTCGAGTCGGCGCGCGCCGCGGGCCTAACCATCAGTTCCAAGCTACTGCGGTCGGCCGACATCGTCGGTACGCGCACCGGCAATTGACCCATGGCTTCCTCATCCACACCCATTCGCCGCACGTTGATGCGCATGATTTTGATCTCGAGCGGCGCAGTGCTCGCGGTCACCATGACGGCGTTTTGCGGTTACGAGTTCCTGACCTTCCGGCAAACCAGCGTGCAGCAGCTGCAGATATTGAGCCGGGCGATCGCCAGCAACAGCACGGCCGCGTTGGCGTTCGACAACGCCGATGACGCCGCCGTGGTCCTGGAAGCATTCAAGGCCGACCCGCACATCGTCGCGGCTGCCTTGTACGATGCGCAAGGCAAGGCGTTCGCCATCTATCCGCGCGGGTTGGCCGCAGCGCGCTTTCCGGCTCAACCCGGCGCATTGGGCTACACCTTCGGGCGCACCAGGCTGGTCGGCTTTCAGCCGGTGGCGGAGGGTTCGAGGCGGCTGGGTACGCTGTTCGTCGAATCGGATCTCGACGCCATGTATGCGCGCATCGGACTTTACGCCGTGATCGTTTTTCTGGTGATCGGCATCTCCTTGCCGCTGGCGACTTTGATTTCCCGCCGGCTTCAGCACCAGCTGCTGCATCCGATTCTCGCGCTCGCGGAAACGACGCGCGCGGTATCGGAGCGTCACGACTATACCGTTCGTGCGGTCCGAACCGGCGCGTACGAGTTCGACCTGTTTACCGACACCTTCAATCACATGCTCACGCAGATTCAGGAGTCCGAAGGCAAACTGCATGCACAGCTCGGCCGCCTCGGTCTGCTGCAACACATCACGCGCGCGACCGGCGAACGTCAGGACTTGCCGAGCATCTTTCAGGTGGTGCTCGGCAGCCTGGAGGAGAATTTGCCGATCGACTTCGGCTGCTTTCTTCTGCACGACGCCGCTGCGCAGTCGCTGACCGTCAGCGCGATGGGTGCCGCCGGGAGAGCCTTCGCCGACAAACTCGAGCTGGCGGAGCAGGCGAATGTGCCGGTCGACGCAAACGGACTGTCCCGCTGCGTGGCGGGACAGCTGGTCTACGAACCGGACGTGCTGCAGGTGCCCTTTCCGTTTCCGCAGCGCCTGGCGGGCGCCGGGCTGCGGTCGGTGGTCATCGCCCCGTTGATCGTGGAAAGCCAAGTATTCGGGGTGCTGGTGTGCGCGCGCCGCAAGGCCGAGGCCTTCAGCAGCGGTGAGTGCGAGTTTCTGCGCCAGCTGAGCGAGCACGTAGCCCTGGCAAGCCATCAAGCAGGGCTGTATGGCGCCCTGCAGCAGGCGTATGACGATCTGCGGCAATCTCAACACACCGTGATGCAGCAGGAGCGGCTGCGGGCGCTCGGGCAAATGGCGAGCGGTATCGCCCACGACATCAACAACGCGATCTCGCCGGTTTCGCTGTATACCGAATCGCTGCTCGAGCGCGAACCCAATCTCAGCGAGCGGGCGCGCGGTTATCTGACCACCATTCAGCGCGCCATCGAAGACGTGGCGAGAACGGTGGCACGCATGCGCGAGTTCTATCGCGAGCGCGAGGCGCAACTCACGCTCGAGCGCGTCGACATCAATCGCGCCGTTCGTCAAGTCGTGGAACTGACGAAGCCGCGGTGGAGCGATCAGCCCCAGCAGCGGGGGGCGATGGTGGATCTGCGAATGGAGTTATGGGATAACTTGCCGGAAATCATGGGCGCGGAAAACGAGATCCGCGACGCGCTCACGAACCTGATTTTCAATGCGGTCGACGCGATGCCGAGCGGAGGCACGCTATCGGTGCGAACCCGCAATGCCGCGGGCGGCGACGGGGAGGATCGAGTTCTGATCGATGTGGGAGATACCGGGGTCGGCATGGATGAAGATACGCGCCGCCGCTGTCTCGAGCCCTTCTTTACGACCAAGGGCGAGCGCGGGACCGGGCTCGGGCTCGCGATGGTGTACGGCATGGTCCAGCGCCACAGCGCCGAACTCGACATCGAGAGCGCAGCCGGCGCCGGGACGACGGTATGCCTGAGTTTTCCGGCCTACACCTCTTCCGCCGTGTCGACGGCCCGGGTCGTCAAGCTCCCGGCACCGGGCCGGCGGCTGCGGATCCTGCTGGTCGACGACGATCCGATGCTCATCAAATCCTTGCAGGACACCTTGCAGGAAGATGGGCACCACATCACGGCGACTCATGGCGGCGAGGCCGGCATCAACGCCTTCGCCGCCGCGCAGAAGCGCGGTGAGACTCACGATGCCGTCATTACCGATCTCGGCATGCCGTATGTGGATGGCCGCAAAGTGGCGGCCTCGATCAAAACCCTCTCGCCCAAGACGCCCGTCATTCTCCTGACGGGATGGGGCCAGCGGCTCATGGCGGCGAACGACATCCCGCCCCACGTCGACAAGCTGCTGAGCAAGCCGCCTCGCCTGGGCGAACTGCGGGCCGCATTAGCGGAGCTGATCCCATGACCCCCGCCGCCGCGCGCCTGCTCATCGTCGACGACGAGTCGGCCCAGATGCGCGCGTTGTGCGACACCTTGGGTTTGGAGGGGTATGCGACGCATGGGTTCAGCTCGGCGAAGCAAGCCTTGGCGGAGCTGCGCCCCGGCCAGTTCGACCTGTTGCTGACCGACTTGATGATGCCGGAGATGGACGGTATTACCTTGATCAACGCGGTGCGACGGATCGATGCCACTCTCGGCGCGATCGTGATGACCGGCCACGGCACCATCGACACCGCCGTGCAGGCCATGCAGATCGGTGCGCTCGATTACATTCTCAAGCCGTTCAGGCTCAACGTCATTCTGCCGGTACTCACGCGAGCCCTGGAGGGCCAGCGATTGCGCCGCGAAAACGCGGAGCTGCAGGAGCGCGAGCAGCGGCGATCCGAAGAACTCGCTGCCGCCTACCAGGATCTCGAGTCTTTCTCGTATTCCATCTCGCATGATCTGCGCGCGCCGCTACGGACCATCGACAGCTTCGCGCAGGTTCTCGAGGACGATTTCTCGGAACCCCTGGGCGAGGAAGGGCGGCGCGTGATCGGCATCATTCGCCGCGGCAGCCAGAAAATGGACCAGCTGATCGTGGGTCTGCTGGAATTTTCGCGCGCCGGCCGCGAGCGCCTCGATCTTGATCGCATCGATATGACGGCGCTTGCCCATTCCGCCGCCGCCGAAGTCTTGGCAGCGTATACGGGTCCCAAGCCCGGCATCGACATCGCCGAGCTGCCGACCGTCGCGGGAGATGCAACGGTCATTCGCCAAGTCTGGTGCAACCTCATCGGCAACGCCCTGAAGTACAGCGCGAAGCGCCCTGAACCGCGGATCACGGTCAGCGGTCGAATCGAAGACCGCGAGGCGATTTATCAAGTGAAGGACAATGGGGCCGGATTCGACATGCGTTACGCGGACAAGCTTTTCGGAGTCTTCCAACGGCTGCACCGGACGGAGGACTTCTCCGGAACCGGCGTTGGACTCGCGATCGTGCATCGCATAGTGGCGCGCCACGGGGGACGCATATGGGCGCAGGGCGCGCTCGATGCAGGGGCATGCTTTCAATTCGCATTGCCGATCACGGCCACGGAAGAACCCGCGCCATGACGCCTAAATTACGCCTGGTGATGGTCGAGGATAGCGCTCCCGACGCAGAGCTCGTGGCAAGGAATTTGGCCAAAGCGGGTCTCGACATCGCCATTCACAGGGTCGAAACGGAACCCGATTTCGTTCGGGCGCTGCAAAAGATAGAGCCCGAGATCATTATCTCTGACTTTTCTCTGCCGCAGTTCGACGGATTACGGGCATTGGATATTGCCGTCGCGCATGCCCCGGAGACCCCGTTCATCTTCGTGTCCGGAACGATCGGCGAGGAGCGCGCCATTGATGCGCTGAGGCGCGGAGCGACCGACTATGTGCTCAAGTCCAATTTGTCGCGGCTCGGCGCCGCGGTGGAGCGCGCACTGCGTGAAGTGGCGCTGAAAGCCGCGAGGGCGAAGTCCGAGCAACAGCGCCGCGATCAAGAGATTCGGCTGCAGCGCCTCACGCGAACCTATCGAATGCTCAGCAGCACGAGTTCCGCGATTCTGCGCTTGCGCAATCGGATGGAATTGTTGGACGAGGTGTGCCGGATCGCTACCCATCAGGGCGGCTATGACCGCGTGGTCATCAGCCTGATCGATCCGGACGCAAGGACCCTGCGGCCGCGCGCCTGGGCGGGAGTGGATTCGGTGACGCTGCGCGCCGTCGATTGCGTCGTGCTCGACTCCGATCCGGAGGCCGTTGGCATGGCCGAACGCGCGATCCGCTCCAAGGCGCCGTCCGTCCATGATGATCTCGCCCGGGACCCTCAACCGGGGGCGCAGCACGAGATTTGGATCGCCCTCGGTTTTCGTGCGGCGGCCGCACTCCCGCTGCTCATCGACGGCACGGCAATCGGCGTCATCTCGCTCTTCAGCAATCAACGTGACGTGTTCGATGCGGCGGAAGTGGACGTGTTGATGGAGTTGACCGCCAATCTGACCTTCGGCCTTCAGTATCTCGAGAAGGACGAAGCCGTCCACTTTCTTTCGTACTTCGACAGTTTGACGGGACTCGCCAAACGGCCGTTGTTCTGCCAGCGCCTGGCTCAGCTCATGAGCGTCGCGGTTGACGGCGGCGCCGTGACCGTCGTGGTTTTCGACGTGCGGAAGCTGGGCGCGATCAATGATTCGCTGGGCCGCTACGTCGGCGATCGGCTGCTCGAGAAAGTAGCGGCCCGCGTGAAGCAAACCTACGCGGATTCGGAGTGCGCGGCATATTTCGGCGGTGGAACATTTGCCTTGATGCTCACCGCCGTCGGTAATCCGGCGGATACGGGCCGCATGTTGCAGAGCGCCGCAGCGCAGTTTTTCGTCGAGCCCTTCGAGATAGACGGCCAGGTATTGCGTCCGGCGATCCGCTCCGGAGTGGCGTTCTATCCCCACGATGCGGATACCGCGGATGCGCTGGTGCAAAATGCCGAAGCGGCGCTGCAGGCGGCTCGGGAAGACAACGAGAAGTACATGCTGTATGGACTCGTCACGCAGCGTCCCACGTCGCGCGGCCTGGCGCTCGAGGCGCGGCTCGGCGGCGCTTTGGATCGCGACGAGTTTCGCCTGCACTACCAACCAAAGGTCAATGTCGAGAGCGGCCGGATCGAGGGTCTCGAGGCGCTTCTGCGCTGGCAGGACAGCGAGGATGGTCTGGTGGCCCCGAATCTATTCGTACCGTTGCTCGAGCGCTCCGGAGCCATCGTGGATGTTGGGGAATGGGTTCTGCTTCAGGCGGTCCGCGACATCCGCAGTTGGAATGCGGCTGGAATCGCCGTCGTGCGGGTTGCCGTGAACGTGTCGCCGCTGCAGTTGCGGCGGCGCGACTTCGCGGATCGGGTACTGGCATGCATCGAACCCGCCGACAAACTGTCGTGCGGCGTCGATCTCGAGATTACCGAGAGCATGCTGATGCAGGATTTGGAATTGTCGATCCGCAAGCTCGCGCAGCTTCGAGAGGCGGGCATCGGAATCGCGATCGATGATTTCGGAACCGGCTATTCCTCGCTGCGCCTCCTCGCGAAGCTTCCCGTCGACACGCTCAAAGTGGATCGTTCGTTCATCCAAGGTATTGCCGATACCCCCAACATAATGACCCTGGTGTCGACCATCATTTCGCTGGCGCGAGCCTACAACATGCGCACCGTCGCGGAAGGAGTGGAGACCGCCGAGCAGTTGCGGATTCTGCGCGCCGTGAAGTGCGACCAGGCGCAGGGCTATCTGTTCGGCCGCCCGACGCCGGCGTCCGAAGTGCCGGCGGCGATCGCCCGTCTGTCCCGGGCCGCGGAGGCATAGGACTGTCATATTTTCGTTATCCCCGGGTGGTTCAATGCGGACCTTGCCATAAACACGGGGGCGATACGCATGAAACACTTGAGACGCGGATTTTTGGCGGCGGTTGCCGTCGCGGCGGCGGCTTCTTTCAGTGCAGGCGCGGCGGACCGCGACCACGACAACGACCGGCCGCACAGTGGATTCGGCGAGCTCGATCATGTTTTCCTCATCATGATGGAAAACCAGAGCAATACGGATATCTTGAACAATCCGAATGCGCCCTTCATCAACGCGTATGCAAAGGTCGCGAATCAGGCAACGCAGTATTTTGCGGTCGGCCATCCCAGCGCTCCCAACTATCTTGAAATCGTCGGCGGCTCCAATTTTGGATTGACGAACGATTACTGGCCGAGTTGGGTCGGCACCGGGTGCATCGACAACTCGCCGGGCAGCACCGGCTGCGTCAATGCGTTCACACCGATCGCGGTGGCGGGTCTCGACAACGCGGTGGTCGCGACGGCGACCAAGCCGGCGGACTGCAACGGTCAGATCAGCCTGAGCGGCGCTGCGGCGGCCAATAACTGCGCGATTCGCAACTACCCGGCGGCTCCGTTCACGCCGGTCTCGATTGCCGATCAGTTGGTGGCGCGGAACAAGTCCTGGAAGAGCTACCAAGAAAGCCTGCCGACGGTCAAACCCGGGGTGTTCGGCGTCAATTACTCGGACGGCGAGTTCTCGAGTCTCAGCCCCGCACCGGTGTTCGGGCCGGGATCCATTCAAAAGCTGTACGCGGTGAAGCACAATCCGTTTGCCTATTTCCAAAACATCGAAATGGGCGCCAACGAGGACTTGAGCCTCGGCCGGGTGGTTGATTTCGACGGCCCGGATGGGCTGTGGGCCGACCTGCACTCCGGCGAGCGGACGCCGAATTTTTCCTTCATCGTGCCCAATCAATGCCACGACATGCACGGGGGTGTCTCCGGCGGAACGCCCATCTGCAGCACCGGTACGGCGGCGGAGAGCGGCTTTCTCATGTTGCAAGGCGATGCCGAGGTCGCGAAATTGGTGAACGGCATCAAGGCGTCGAGGGCCTGGCAGCAGGGCCGGAATGCCATCGTCCTGGTATGGGACGAGAACGATTATTCAAACGCCGCGAATCGCGTCGTGTTCCTGGTCGAGACGAGCTACGCCCGGAATGGCGCAGTGAGCAATACGCCCTACGATCACTTCTCGCTGCTGCGAACTCTCGAGGCGGCATTCGGCCTGCCGTGCCTCAACCATGCCTGCGATTCGACGTCGCTGGTCATGAACGATCTATTCGGAGGCCGCTGAGCCGCGCCGGTAGCCCCGCCGAAGGGGATCGGAAGTCTCTGCGCGGCGGCACGCCGCGCATTGAACTCCGCCCCTTCGGCGCCGATTTTCTTAACCGTTTCCTATCCATAGCCCCCTTCCGCTTGCCCTTCCGGCTATCGACGCCAGAGCGGCGCCTGTGCATGCGTGCGCCGCGACGGGAAGATTGTTAGCCGGTCCGGATACCCGTAAATTAGCTGGCCCTCCCGGCGGATCACTAACTCAAAGGGGCCGACGCTTGCCTAACAATTTGGAAGAACAACTCACTGAACTCAAGCGGGGTGCGGTCGATCTCATTCACGAGGCCGATCTGCGCAAAAAAATCGCGCGCGGCAAACCGCTGCGCATCAAGGCCGGGTTCGATCCCACGGCACCGGATCTGCACTTGGGCCACACGGTGCTCATCAACAAATTGCGGCAATTTCAGCAATTTGGCCATGATGTGATCTTCTTGATCGGTGATTTCACCGGCATGATCGGGGATCCAACCGGCAAAAATGCAACCCGGCCTCGCTTGGGGCCGGAAGAGATCGCCGCCAATGCCCTGACCTACCAGGAGCAGGTTTTCAAGATCCTGGATCGCAAGCGCACGCTGATCGAATTCAATTCCACCTGGTTCGGCGCCATGAATGCTGCCGGCCTCATCGAACTCGCCGCAAAGCACACGGTGGCGCGCATGCTCGAGCGCGATGATTTCGAGAAACGCTACAAGGGCGGGCTACCCATATCGATTCATGAGTTCTTGTATCCCCTGGTGCAGGGCTATGACTCTGTTGCACTGCGCGCCGACGTCGAGCTGGGCGGAACCGATCAGAAATTCAATTTGCTGGTGGGTCGGCAGATGCAGGAGGCCCATGGCCAGGAACCTCAGGTGGTGTTGACCACGCCGTTGCTGGAGGGTCTCGACGGCGTGCAGAAGATGTCAA
>DASYFQ010000126.1:0-2500 GCA_036498345.1 Steroidobacteraceae bacterium | reverse complement strand
AAGTTACCTATTCTTATGTTTAGTTGGTTGGGCCCTTCGGTGGGCAACCCGACGCTGACCCCCGGGTCTGTAGCTCAGTTGGTTAGAGCGCACCCCTGATAAGGGTGAGGTCGGAGGTTCAACTCCTCCCAGACCCACCATATCGAAAGGGTCGCGCGTCGTCAGGCCAGCGCAGTGCCGCCAGTCGCGAAAGGTCAAGCGGACGGGGCCATAGCTCAGCTGGGAGAGCGTCTGGTTTGCAACCAGAAGGTCGCCGGTTCGATCCCGGCTGGCTCCACCAACTTCAATCACAGCGTGTCATGAGTCATGCCCCGTTCCCGTGGAACGTCCCGGGGGGGAATGACTCATGACATGCGAGTCGCGGGACTCGTATGTGTTCTTTAAAAATTCGGCAATTTGTTTTGATGTCAAACATGAGCGCAAGCTCAGTGTTTGGTGTCGCATTCGAGAACCAGTTGATTGAGTGATATGACTCCAAATCGCTTGGGGTTATATGGTCAAGTGAATAAGCGCACATGGTGGATGCCTTGGCGACAGAAGGCGATGAAGGACGTGGTAGCCTGCGATAAGCTTCGGGGAGCCGGCAAATATGCTTCGATCCGAAGATTTCCGAATGGGGAAACCCACCGCTTCGGCGGTACCTTTAACTGAATACATAGGTTAAAGGAGCGAACCCGGTGAATTGAAACATCTCAGTAACCGGAGGAATAGAAATCAACCGAGATTCCGTCAGTAGTGGCGAGCGAAAGCGGAACAGCCCAGTGCTCATAATTGCGTAAGTCTTAGTGGAACAGTCTGGAAAGTCTGGCCATAGCGGGTGATAGCCCCGTACATGAAAAGGCAAGCGCATGGAGCACAAAGAGTAGGGCGGGACACGTGCAATCCTGCCTGAACATAGGGGGACCATCCTCTAAGGCTAAATACTCTCTGTCGACCGATAGTGAACTAGTACCGTGAGGGAAAGGCGAAAAGAACCCCGGAGAGGGGAGTGAAATAGAACCTGAAACCGTGTGCGTACAAGCAGTGGGAGCCCCGCAAGGGGTGACTGCGTACCTTTTGTATAATGGGTCAGCGAGTTACTTTCAGTGGCAAGGCTAACCGAATAGGGGAGCCGTAGGGAAACCGAGTCTTAATCGGGCGTTTCAGTCGCTAGGAGTAGACCCGAAGCCAGTCGATCTATCCATGTCCAGGGTGAAAGTAGGGTAACACCTACCGGAGGCCCGAACGAACCGCTGTTGCAATAGTGCGTCGATGAGGTGTGGATAGGAGTGAAAGGCTAATCAAGGCTGGCGATAGCTGGTTCTCCCCGAAAGCTATTTAGGTAGTGCCTCGTGTCATTCACCCTGGGGGGTAGAGCACTGTTTAGACTAGGGGAACATCCCGTTCTACCAAATCTATGCAAACTCCGAATACCCAGGAGTGTTATCACGGGAGACACACGGCGGGTGCTAACGTCCGTCGTGAAGAGGGAAATAACCCAGACCATCAGCTAAGGTCCCAAAGTTTTGGCTAAGTGGTAAACGATGTGGGAAGGCTAAAACAGCTAGGAGGTTGGCTTAGAAGCAGCCATCCTTTAAAGAAAGCGTAATAGCTCACTAGTCTAGTCGGCCTGCGCGGAAGATTTAACGGGGCTTAAGCCAAGCACCGAAGCTATGGGTTTGATTATCTTCGGATAGTTAAGCGGTAGGGGAGCGTTCTGTAAGCCTGCGAAGGTGAACTGCGAGGTTTGCTGGAGGTATCAGAAGTGCGAATGCTGACATGAGTAACGTTAATGCGGGTGAAAAACCCGCACGCCGAAAACCCAAGGTTTCCTGAGCTATGTTAATCAGCTGAGGGTGAGTCGGATCCTAAGGCGAGACCGAAAGGTGTAGTCGATGGAAAACAGGTTAACATTCCTGTACCGATCACAACTGCGATGGGGTGACGGAGAAGGCTAGGTCAGCGGCAATGCTGCCGTTCAAGGCCGTAGGTGGATCTTCCCGGCAAATCCGGAGGGTCATTCAACACCGAGAACCGAGTACTAGGAGGCTTCGGCCTCCGAAGTGACTGATGCCACGCTTCCGGGAAAAGCCTCTAAGCTTCAGGTTGTCATTGTCCGTACCGTAAACCGACACTGGTGGGTGAGCAGATAATCTGCTAAGGCGCTTGAGAGAACTCCGGTTAAGGAACTCTGCAAATTGATACCGTAACTTCGGGAGAAGGTATGCCTCCTGTGGTCACTGGACTTGCTCCAGGAAGCCGCTAGAGGTCACAGGTAATCGGGGGCTGCGACTGTTTACCAAAAACACAGGACTCTGCTAACACGAAAGTGGATGTATAGGGTCTGACGCCTGCCCGGTGCCGGAAGGTTAATTGATGGGGTCAGCCGCAAGGCGAAGCTCCTGATCGAAGCCCCGGTAAACGGCGGCCGTAACTATAACGGTCCTAAGGTAGCGAAATTCCTTGTCGGGTAAGTTCCGACCTGCACGAATGGCGTAACGCTGGCCCTACTGTCTCGACC
>DASYFQ010000125.1:0-2079 GCA_036498345.1 Steroidobacteraceae bacterium | reverse complement strand
ACCAACGTCGTCGAGCACCCTGAGGTCGTCGCCGACCGCATCCTCAACTTCGCCAGGGTGGTGGGGCGCGAGAACGTCATCGCCGGCACCGATTGCGGCCTCGGCGGCAGGATTCACCCGCAACTCGTTTGGGCCAAGCTCGCAGCACTTGTCCAGGGCGCCAAGCTTGCGACCAAGGAGCTATACGGGTCATAGCCCGCGGCGGATCATCGTGTCCGACCGACTAGCGGAGGGGAGGTGCCATGCCAATGCCGACAGCGCGTCCGACCGATGTGCTGCTCGGGTCGATGCCGTGCTCACGCAACTCCCGCGCCTGCGCGGCCCGCAGGCCCTGGGGAGGACTTCTTCGCCGGTCTTTTGCTCCGGGCACCCTATGCCCATTGCCCTCGAGTGCAATCGCGGCTCCCATAGGGAGTATAACGGCACCCTGCCATCACCGGCATGGAACAAGCGCTCGACAGATTGCGGCCGCTGTAGACCCTTGCAAATCGAACGCTGACCCGACCGACGCAGTCGTCTGCCTAATCGTCACGCACTCTCCAGCCGAGGATGACCGCCCGTGGATCCGCTTGTCCGCCGCAAAATTGGCCGCACCAACGTTGAGGTCACACAACTTGGCTTCGGAGGCGCCGGGCTCGGAGATCTGTCCGTCGTAGTCGAGGACGCCGATGCCACCGCCACGTTGCAGGCGGCATGGGGCGCCGGCATCCGCTATTACGACACTTCCCCGTGGTACGGGCGCGGACAGAGCGAGCACCGCTTCGGTCGCGCTCTCTACCGTCGGCCGCGTGCCGACTATGTGCTCTCGACCAAGGTCGGCCGGTTGTTCCGCCCCTTCCACGATGCGGAGAATTTCGAACACGGCTTCTGGCGCGGCGGCCTGGAATTTCAGCACCACTTCGACTACAGCTACGGCGGCGTGATGCGAAGTTTTGAGGACAGCCTTCAACGCCTCGGCCTTCCGCGCGTCGATCTGCTGCTGATCCACGATCTGGACATCTCGCATCACGCCACGGATGCGAAGGTGATCGCGTATCTGACCGAGCTGCACAATGGCGGCTTTCGCGCCCTGACGGAACTCAAACAGGCTGGGCTGATTGGCGGCATCGGCGCCGGCATCAACGAAATAGGCATGATTCCGCGCTTCCTCGACCTAATGGACATCGACTTCTTCCTTGTGGCGCTGCCGTACACGCTACTGGACGCAGAAATACTGGACCGCGAATTCCCGCTCTGCGCCGCGCGCGGGGTTGGCTTCGTCATCGGCGCCCCGTTCGCCTCTGGGATTCTTGCCACAGGAGCGGTGCCCGGTGCGCGCTACCGCTACGCCGACGCGACGCCGGAGATGTTGGCCAAGGTCAAGCGGATCCAGGCGGTTTGCGATAGCCACAAGGTGCCGTTGCCCGCTGCGGCTCTGCAATTCCCGTTCGGCCATCCCTGTGTGGCCGCGGTGATCCCCGGCGCGCTGCTGCCGGAGCAGGTCGGCCGCAACGTCGCCGCGTTCCGTCATACGATCCCGGCGGAGTTTTGGGCCGAGTTGAAGCTCGAGGGCCTGTTGCGAGCGGACGCACTGGTGCCGTGACCACTCAGGAGGTGACGCCCGGATGGCCTGGCGTCAAATCCGTATCGCCGGGCTCGCCCGGGTGGCTTGAATGGTTTTCACGGGAGCCCGGGCATTTCCGGCCCGCTTCCGCGTCGCGCTAGAGCTTGTGGGTACCGGCACGCGCGTCCCGCCGCACGGCAAAGGAAGCGCAGTCATCGCTGCGCCGTCTGCCAGTTCGCTGCCACGTACACCGGCACATTCGCTGCCGGCGGCAGCGCACGCTTGCGCACGTGGTCAGCACCTTTCTCACCGATCATGATGGTGGGCGCATTCAGGTTGCCGGTCGTGATCGTCGGCATGATCGAGGAATCGATCACTCGCAGCCCTTCTAACCCGATCACGCGACACGCCGGATCGACCACCGCCCGCGGATCGTCCGCCCGCCCCATCCGGCAAGTACCGCATGGATGATAGGCGCTCTCGACTTTTTCGCGCACGAAGGCGTCGATCTCGGCATCCGTCCGCACCGCATCGCC
>DASYFQ010000124.1:0-11662 GCA_036498345.1 Steroidobacteraceae bacterium | reverse complement strand
GTTTTCATTGCGGCGGCGAGGCGGTGCACATGGCTCAAGGCGAAGCCTGGATCTTCGACAACTGGCGCCGGCACCGCGTTGAGAACAGATCTGCGCAGGAACGCATCCATCTCGTTGCCGACACCAGCGGCACGGCGGCGTTCTGGCAATTCGCCTGCGGACCGGCGGTGCCGCGCGAACGCTGGCGCACGCCAGCCTGGCAGCCTGAACACGATGCCCAGCCGATGACCGAAACCATTCAGCACTCGCCGGTGATGCCCGCGGCCGAAGTCGAGTTGCTGCTGAGAGACCTGTGCTCGGAACTGACTTCCCCCACCGACACGGCGGAAATGCGCGAGCGCGCGGCGCGGTTCGCCGCGCTGCTGGAGAGCTTCGTCCAGGACTGGCGCCAGCTTTGCGCGCTGCACGGCACCAGTGGACCAGGGCAGCCGGAGTTCCGGCGTCTCGCCGGCGCCGTGCACAATGCCGCCAAGCCGCTCGCCGAGGGCCTCGTCATGCGCACCAATGGCGTCGGCGCGCTGCATGTGCTCGAAGCGCGCGTGTTGAAGCACCTGGTTCTGGACGACGCCGCGCCGCATGTGACGACCCGCAAGGATCGCCGATTGGAGAAGCCGGTGTTCATCGTGTCCGCGCCGCGCTCAGGCAGCACGCTGCTGTTCGAGACGCTGGCCTGCTCGCCCGCGTTCAACACCTTCGGCGGCGAAGCCCACTGGCTGGTTGAGGACGTGGAAGCGCTGCGCCCGGGGGCGCCGGGCGTAGATTCCAATCGGCTCACTGCGGCGCAGGCCACGCCTGCGGTCACCGCAACCATCCGGCAAGCCGCCGTCGCTCGGCTTCAGGGCGCCGAGGGCCGAGCGCCCACCGAGGCAGCGCCATTGCTGGAGAAGACGCCGAAGAACTCGCTGCGGATCCCGTTCCTCCGCCAAGTGTTTCCCGACGCGCGCTTCATCTTTCTGTGGCGCGACCCGCGAGAGAATCTCAGCAGCATCATCGAGGCATGGCGGTCCGGAGGCTGGATCACCTATCCCTCGCTGCCCGGCTGGGACGGCCCGTGGTCGCTCCTGTTGCCGCCGGACTGGCAGTCGTTACGCGGCGCGCCGCTGGCTTCGATCGCGGCCCGGCAATGGCTGAAGGCCAATGAAACCGCGCTCGAGGACCTGCAGCAGCTGCCGCGGGAGCAGTGGGCAGCGGTCAGCTATCACGGCTTGCTCGCCGATCCCGCAGCGACGGTGCGGCGGCTGTGCGAATTCGCCGGCGTGCCGTTCGACCAGACGCTTGAGCAGCGAACCGCGGGCGCCCTGTCGCCGTCACGCTCTGCACACACGCCGCCGGCACCGGACAAATGGCGCCGCAACGAGGCGGACATCGAGCGCGTGTTACCCGACCTCGAATCCTGCTGGCAGCGGTTGTCGGCGCTGGGCTGATCATGGCGATCGAGCGACGGCCGACCGCTGAGGTTCGCTAGGTCTGCACCTTCAGGTCCACGTGGATGCGGATGGCGTCGTGACGCCAGTACTCCTGATCGTACTCGACGACGCGGCCGTCGGCGGCGAGACTGGTGCGCACCACCAGGAGACCCGGGGTTCCAGGCTTGACGCCCAGCGCATCCGCCGCCTGCTTGACCAGCGCGCACGGGCGCATGTCCACACGGTTACGGGCCACCGTCAGATCATAGGCCGCGGATAATATCTTGGTGATTGAGCCATCCAGCGCATGATCAAGCAAACCCGGCGCCATCATGGGATCGATGTAAATCCATTCCACCAGCGCGGCCCGTCCGTCCACCGAACGCCGGCGGCATATGTCGTAAAGCTGAGTACCCGGCGCTATGCGAAATATATCTGCCAGGGCCGGTGTGGCCGGGACCGTATCCTTGCTCAGTACTTCCGTGCCTGGCGTGCGGCCCTGCTCGGCTACATAGGTCATGAAGCCATACCAGCGGGTCGGGTTGTAGGTCACCGCGGGCGGGGAGACATACCAGCCGCTGCGGTCGCGGCGATAGATCAGTCCCTCGGCCTCGAGCTGGAACAGCGCCTCGCGGATGGTGCCGCGCGCGGCGCCGCTGTCGGCCTGCAGCTGGCGCTCCGAAGGCAGCCGGGTACTCTGCGGGATCTTTCCCAACTCGATACTGAGTGCAATCTGGTCGCGCAGTACCAGGTACTGCGGTCCGGCCTCACGTCTGACTTTGGACTTCGGGTCGGGCTTGCTTCGTCTTCGCATTCGGTTCAAGCACGGGCTTAGGTATCGGTATGCCGCCGCAGCCCTTGGGGCGGCGGACGGGGCGCGGGCAAGCGCCCCGCCCGCCAAGCTTACCCGAATACATCACGATGCGTCCTCGCACGGCTTCTCCCGAATCGTCACTGATTAATCTCAGGCTCCACTAGTTCCGCGAGGTTCCTCAAGGACTGCTGCCAGCCCAGGTAGCACGCTTCGACCGGAATCACATCAGGCAAGCCTTCCTGCACGATGTTGACCTCGGTGCCGACGGAGACGGTCCTGAGCGTTACCGTCACTCGGATCTCGCCCGTCAGGTTCGGATCCTCAAACTTGTCGATGTAGCTCAAGCGCTCGCCGGGGACGAGCTCCACATACTTTCCACCGAACGAGTGGAGATGACCGGTAGTGAAATTCCGAAAGGACATCCTGTAGGACCCTCCGACCTTTGGGTCCATTTGATGCACGGTGCACGTGAATCCATTTGGCGGCAACCACTTGGCCATCGCGTCTGGCTCTATGAACGCGCGATAGATCTTGTCGGGTTTCGTGCTCAAGACTCGATGGAGTCGAATGGTGTTGGGCATGATCAGGCCTCCTATGCTTTGTTGCTACGTTCAAAACGACAGCGCACCTCGATGACCGCCAGCAGCAAGTTACGGGTGCGCTGCGTCCACTAGGCCCCCGGTATGGCTAGGACCGGCATGATCTCGACCGATTCGCCGGGGAAGACGGTGAAATGCGGATGTTTTTCGAACAGCTTGGCCGCGGCTTCGTGCGACTCTGCCCGCACAACCGTAAACGCGCCCAAGCGATTGCTCGTGTCCTCAATCCCGCTCTCCGTGACCCTCTTGGTTTTCCCGAGCGGTCCTCCCATGGCCACGATGGCATCACCATGCTTCTCGACCCAGGCCTTCCAGGCCGCCATGCCTTGCCGCTCCTTCGCACGGCGATCGGTCTCGGTAAGAGCGTCCCAAGCGGCCCGGCGCGGACCGCCCTTGTCGCCAAGGAATATGGCGAGATAAGTATTGGTCGTGTCCATCGGATCTCCTTTCATTTGTGTGACTATGGTGTGACTTCGCCTGCTCTGTCATCTAGGACGAACACGGCCACCCAATTTCGACACTGGGCACACATTATTTTTTTCTTCTCGTCGCCGATGAAATCAAGCCCCTCACGGTCAAACGACCTGTCGGTTACTCGCCAAACGACCCGTTTGCCAGGACCTTTCCTGTCAATTGAGAGATGACGATGTAATGGGTGAACCCCACCCGCCCCTCACGGCTGGGAATTGCAATCCTCCACACAGGGTCATCCGACGTCTGATAGGCAAAGTCGGGCCATCCGGCGGCGACGTCGCTCTCTCCTATCGAGGCGACCAGCGCCTCTGCGGCAATGCGTATGGCCTCCTCTCGCCTCTCGCTCATAAGAACTTGTAATTCGCGCCAAGAAAGAGCGTGGTGCCGCTCTGGGTCTTGTTATAGAGACGATGGTAGGCGCTGTAGTTCTCGATTTCCGCTTCGTTGGTCAGGTTGATCGCATCCAGCGTGACCTGCAGGCCGGGCAGCACGTTCACGAAGGCGGCGGCGTCGACATACGTGGTGGCGAAGTAACCGGCGCCGTCATTGGGATTGCTGTCCAAAGGCTGAGTTTGGTAGCTGGAGCGGTGGCTCAGCGAACCACGCAGACCCCAGCGTGCGGTCTCGTAGTACAGCGTGGTATTGGCCGTGAGCTTCGACAGGCCGGTGATCTGTTCATCGCCTTTGACGTAGGCAACATTACCCAGCACGCCGAGGTTGTCGAACGGCGCCGGCAGGAAGAAAAATGGGGCTTGCACGGCGAACTCGGCGCCGTTCAGTTTCACCTTGGCGACATTGGTCGGGTAGCTATAGTCTTTGACGGGTGAGGCCGCAGTCAGGCCCGGATACATGGCTGTCAACTGCGGCGTCAGCGCCAGCCCCGTCTGGGCGAAGGTGACGTTCTGCTGATCGAAGCTGCTGATCCAGTTCTTGATGTCCTTGTGGAACACGCCCAACGAGAGCAGACCAGTCTTGTGAAAGTAGTACTCGACCGACAGGTCCAGGGTCGTGTCCTTGAAGGGTTTCAACTTCGGGTTTCCGAAGGAAATGTTGTAGCTGCTGTCGCTGTTCTGGGTCACACCGCCCTGGGCCGCCAGCGACGAAAGCGTCGGACGATTGAGGTTCTGGGTCGCGGCAAAGCGCAGCAGAGTTTCCGGCGTGAGTTCCAGCACCGAATTCAGGGCCGGCAGCACGCCGGAGTAGCTCGAGCCGACCGTCTGTGTGCCTTGGTACGCATAGCTGTTGCCCTGGATCCAGCCGGTGCTCTCCGTGCTCGTGTGATAGAACCGCGCGCCGATATTGCCCCGGAAGCGCTTGCCTGCGATGTGCTGGTCCCAGTCGAACTGGGCGTACGCGTCGTCCGTTTTTTCGGTGACGGCAAAGGTTTGTTCGATGTCGAAGGCCTGGTTCTGATAGTACTGCGGCGACTGGAACGTGATGCCGAAATACTTGAACGCCCGGGCGTAGTCGCCGGTGAGCCAGCAGGCCTGCTTGTTTTCGCAGAACACGTTGGTGAAGGCGCCGACGGGCGCACCGCGGGTGTACAGGCTCGACGCGGGATTGTCCGTCCCATTCTGATTGCCGTCGTCAAACCAGTTCTGGCCCGCGCTCCAGTAGCGGTGGTAGGCATAGCCGGCGCGCATGTCGTAGCCGTCGGCAAACGCGAATTTCAGATTCAGCGCGGCCTCGCGCTCGGTGGTGTCATTGTAGAAACCGCGGAAGTAGAAGTCGTCCATGAAGTAATTGGCGGGATTGCTGGTATTGAAGCCATAGACGTTGCTCGCCGACTGGCCGTTCGCGGCATAGGTGGACGAGAAGTTGCCCTGCGCGCGCAGGTAGAGCTTGTCGTCGTAGGGCGTGTGGTAGGTGGAGGTCTGGGCGCCGACGTGACCGTCAACGGTCAAGCGATCATTGGCCTCCCACTTGCCGGTCAGCTCCAGCATGTTGAAGTGATTCTCGTTTAGTTCCCGGCGATGCTCGGAGCCGAACGTCGCGTTCGAGACGTCGATCGCATTGACGAAGTTGGAATTGTCGTAGCTGATGGAATTGATGGTCGAATTCAGATTGATGGTGTTGGGCCAGCCGGGCGGACCGATGGTGCCGTAGTCCCATGCGCCGGAACCGCTGCCATTGAACGGCCGAGTCGCCAGGTGGTATTCGTTGCGGACCGTGGTGTACTCCCCGTGCAGGCCGTCCAACGTGAAGAGCAGGCTGTCCGCCGGCTTCCACTGCACCGATGCCGTGATGCCGAGGCGTTTCTGGTCCGAATCCCACACCGACAGTCGATTGCCGTCGGGAAAGTACAGGTCGCCGGACAGGAACTTGGCCTGCTGGGCCGGCGACAGGGACGAAATGAGGCCGGGGTCTTGTGCGACAGCGTTCGCGAGATCACTCGCGCTGGGATGATTGTAGTTGTAGGTGTTGACGCCCTGCTCCTGGGTTTTGCGGCGCGACCACGCCACCGAGACCAGCGCTCCGAGGGTGTTGTCCCAGTTGTAGCTCACCAGGCCAGCGACGCGCGGCTGGAAATCGTTGGTATACGTATTGGTGCCGCCCTTGGCCGAGATGGCGCCCTTCAAGCCCGTGGCATAGTCGAACGGCTTGCCCGTGAACAGCCCGACCGTGCCGGCCATCCCGCCTTCGTTCTGCGCGGCCTGGAAAGTCTTTTCGACTTCCACCTTGGAAAACAGCTCCGATGCGAACAGGTTGAAATCGAAGGCGCGGTCGCGCGAGCGCTGGCCGCGGCTGTCCATGGCCGAGTCATTGTTGCCGAGCACTTCCATGCCATTGAGCTGGACCCGAGTGAAATCCGGGCCCAGGCCGCGCAGCGAGATTTCGCGCCCTTCGCCGGCCTCGCGGGTGATTGCGACGCCGGGCAGGCGCTGGATGGACTCGGCCAGGTTGAGTTCCGGAAACTTCGCCATGTCCTCGGCGATGATCACGTCCTTGGTGATGTCGGATTCCCGCTTGGCTTTGAGCGCCTCGGCGAGCGACTTCAGGTAGCCGTTGACGACGATCTCCTGCAGGCCGTCATCGGAGCTGGAGGAAGCGGGGGCCGTCTGTGCCACTGCGAGCGGCGACAACGCGCTGCCGACCGCGAGCAATGGAAGAGAGGCCAGCTTGAGCCCTCTCAATTCCCGTTTTACACACAGGGAAAGGATCGCCGGCTTCAGGGCCGTCCCTTCCTGCTTTGCTCTCTTTGTTTCCTTCTGCCCTGCTCTCTTAGACATGGTTATCCCTCCCGCGGCGCGGTTTGTTATCTGGTATAGACCATGGTCCCTAACTCAGGTTACAGGTTCGTTAAAGTTTGAATAAGACTGAACGACGCGCGGCCGCACGCCCGCATTGGGCCGGCCGGACGCGGAGCGCGGTCAGGCGTGGGAAATCAGCAGTGATTCGAGCAGCGCGCGGTAGGATGCGAGGTCCGGCGGATACCAGTCGGGCAACTTTCCGGTGTCATCGAAACGCCGCAGCGTCACCGCATCGGCATGCCAAGGCTGCGCCGAGAACGTGCGGGTCTCTTCAGGCGTCATCGGTCCGCCCTGATATTTCAAGCTCAAGCGGGATGCATGGCTCAGATTATCCAGGTAAGCGGGCTCGACGGCGCAAAGATAGCGCTTCGCGGCAACATGCAGCCGCACCGGCTCGGACACGTTTGCGGGAAAGTGCGCTTCGAGAAACGTCGCGCCGCTGATTTCATGACGCGCGTCAACCCCCCGTCTCTCCGCGGCATTGCCCGCGTCGTCCATCAACTGGCCGACATCGTGCAGCAGCGATGCGGCGATCAACGCGCGCGTGCAGCCGTTGCGGCGCGCGAGCTCCGCAACCTGCAGAGCGTGCTGCAGCTGGGTCGCATTTTCGCCGTAAAGCTCGGACCCGAAGCGCTCGAAGAGGCCAAAAATCCGTTCGATGATGACAGTGGTCACAAAGGGTTCGTCAGGTTGCCGCCGTATGAACTGGACTATACCAGCTATAATAGACGCGACCACAGCCGTGCAGCCTCTGAGGAACCGCTGTGCGGTACATTCGCCAGCCGAGCGGCTGGCCGGCCTACCGGCCTTGAGTGGAATTGCGCGGCGCGCGCGGTGCCGGCGCTTCATTCCCGTAGCACGAGAGCGCGTCGCCGAGCGCCTCCTTCAGCGTCTTGAGCCACGGCTCGTAGTGGCGCCACTGGTCCACGGCCTCGCG
The DNA here is from genome assembly GCA_036498345.1 of Steroidobacteraceae bacterium. Taxonomy (GTDB): domain Bacteria; phylum Pseudomonadota; class Gammaproteobacteria; order Steroidobacterales; family Steroidobacteraceae; genus Bog-1198. The sequence continues at coordinate 4,181 of DASYFQ010000124.1, read as the reverse complement.
CATGATGGGCCGGCGCACCTGCTCGGAGCTCGCGCTCTGCACGTCGCGCTGAGTCTTGTGGAACTGCACGCACGCCGGCTCGAAGGGCAGCCCGCAGAAACCCAAGAGGCGGCGCACGCTGCCCTCGAGGTCAGCCACCACCTCCTCGTGCTGCACGGTCAAGATCCGCCCCGGCAACACCGCATGCCAGTGCCGCAGGAGGTCCAGGTACGTGCGGTAGTAGCGGGCGATGTCGTGGATGCCGTAGCTGAACTCCTGTCGGTCGCCGCCGAACAGCTGCTTGAGGTTGCCGAAGCAACAGGCCATGGGTTCGCGGCGTGCGTCGATGATCTTCGCGTTGGGCAGCATCAGGTGAATCAGGCCGATGTGCCAAAAGTTGTTCGGCATCTTGTCGATGAAGAACGGCCGGCTTAAGCGGCGGTAGGTGCGGGTGTCGGTCAGGAAGCGTTCACCGAGGCGGCGAAAATCTGCGGCCGTCAGGCTCTTCAGCGCGCCCGGGTGAAAGGCGGGGCTCGAGTGCGGACCGCCGCAGAGCTCGGCGACGTAACGCTCGATCTCGGTCAGCTCCTGGGTGCCCTCGACCTGCGAATGCGAGGCCAGGATCTGCTCGATCAGCGTGGAACCGGAACGGGGCAGCCCCACGACGAAAATAGGCGCAGGGTCCTCGGCGCCCCAGCCGGCCCGGTCTACGAAAAACTCCGCCGTGAACAACTGCTTCTGCAACCGGGTGGTGTTTTCCGCGATCTCCGGCCGGTAGCCGCTGCCGGTCCGCTTGATGGCATTGCCGCGCTCGTAGTACTGCCAGGAAGCGGCGTAGTCGCCCCTGTCCTCCAGTGCCTTGCCCACGGCAAAGCACAGATAGCAGCGGTCGAGGCTCAACGTGGCGGGCCGGGATTCCAGTGCGCGCATGCGCGCCACTTCCTCATCGGTGAAGCGATAGGTCTTGAGATTGGCGAGGCTGAACCAGGCGACGCCGGAATCCGGCCGGGCCACCAGGGCGGCTTGATAGTCCGCGACGGCTTCCCGATGCTTGCCCGTGATCTTGAGGGCATTACCCCGCCACAGGCGCAAGTCGGAGACTTCCGGACCGGACTGCGGCATGCCGGTGAGCAGCCTCTCGTACAGCCCAATGACGGGCTCATGATCACCGAGGCCAATGCACGCGGCGGCATACTGCTTGAGGTACTCGCGATGGTTCGGGTCGTGCTTGAGCAGCCTCTCTGCCTCCTGCCGCGACTGCAGGTACTTCTGTCGCCGCAGCAGCACCATGGCATAGTCGAGCCGTGCGGCGTGGAAATCCGGCACACGCTTCAGGACCGAGGCCAACAGCGATTCGGCCTCGTCCAGCGCGTTGCGCTCCATGCCGATGCGCGCCAGCAAGCGCAGGGCGCCCACATTGTTGCCGTCCTTGCGCAGGTAGGCGCGGATCATGTTCTCCGCCGGGAGAAAATCTCCATCGGAGAAAAGGCTGCCGGCTTGGACCACCTCGGACGGCAGGCTGTTCAGCGTGGCGAGCTGGTGGGCCGCGGTGGCGGCGCCACCGGCGTCGCCCGTCACGTGGTACAGGCGCTGGAGCATGGCCCAACTGCCCGGCTGCGCCGCGTTGATCCTGACCCCCTGCAAGAAGGCATCGATGGCCTTGGGCAAATCCCGCAGCCCGAGGTGGCATTGTCCCCGCTCATGGTGCAGCCGGCTGTAGCGTGGATGGAGGCGCTCCAGGGTGTCGAGCACCGCGAGCGCGTCCGGAATGCGGCCCACACCTCTCAAGTTCTGGGCCTGCAGGTACAGGACGTCGCGGTCTTCGGGCAGCTGCCTGGCCAGCGTCGAGAGCGCGGCCAGGGCATCCGAGTGCCGCCGCTGCTCGGTGAGTTCCCATACGCGGTTGATTTCCATGGTCACGGACTTCGCATCGAGCGCCAGACGCTCAAGGGGCGCAGTGTACGGGCAAACTCCAGCGCGGGCACCTTGGACGCACGCCCATTGGCGCAGCCATATAGTTGTAAAGTTGCTGTGTTATCTGGTGTATACCAGATTCTAGTTATCAGCCGGCGAAGCACCAGGAAGAGAAATGCCCAAGACGTCGCGGAGAGAATTTTTGCTCATGGCCGGTGCCACGGGATCGCTGCTGCCCGGCCTGATCGAGCGGGCGCTGGCCATTCCCGCCCGATCCGCCACGGGCTCCATCCGCGACGTGAAGCACATCGTGGTGCTCATGCAGGAGAACCGTTCCTTCGATCACTACTTCGGCGTGCTGAACGGCGTGCGCGGCTTCGGTGATCCACGGCCACTGCGGCTGGCTGGCGGACGGACGGTATGGGCGCAGCCCTCCAAGCAGCATCCTGACGGCTTCGTGCTGCCTTTCCACGGCGATTCGAAGACGACGCGCTCTTTCGTCGTCGACGGCGCCGAACAGTCCCACCAGGAAAATCTGCACATCTTCAACCGCGGCCGCTGCGACCGCTGGGGCCACAGCGAAGAGCTGCACAACCGCATGCTGCATTACGCGGCGGGCGACCTGCCGTTCTATTACGCGCTCGCCGACGCCTTCACCATCTGCGATGCCTACCACTGCTCGACGATGACGCAGACCCAGCCCAACCGTCTGCATCTGTTCACGGGTTGCAACGGCGGCGGCGGGGTCGGCGGCGAACCGGAGATGAGCAACTACGGCGAGGACGATACGCCGAGCGCCGACATGGCGGAGGACCGCAAGCTGCGCCACGACGCCTATCGCTGGACCACCTATGGCGAACGGCTGCAGGCCGCAGGGATCAGCTGGAAGGTCTATCAGGAGTATGACAATTTCGGCGACAACAGCATGTCGTTCTTCCCAGCGTTTCGGTCTTGCACCAAAGACTCAGAGATCTACCGCCGCGGCCGCTCCTGGGTGAGCGAGTCCAAGCCGGAGCCTGATCGCACCCGCTCCGACGGCGAGCAGCTGATCGAGGCCTTCCGCCGCGACGTCGAGAGCGGCCGTCTGCCCCAGGTTTCCTGGATCGTCACCGCGGCCGACCTGTCCGAGCATCCGAAGGCGGTGCCCGCCAGGGGTGAGCATGTGACCGCCAAGCTCATCGAGGTGCTGGTCGACAATCCGGATGTGTTCGCCCAGACGGTCTTCATTTTGAACTACGACGAGGCGGGCGGCTTCTATGACCATTCGCCGCAGCCCGTGCCGCCGGTGGGCGACTATCGTGGACGGAGCACGGTGCCGCTCGAGGGAGAATTGAAGGACTACACCGGCGACAATGTGCTGCAACCCGGCAAGCATCCGATCGGCTTGGGCATCCGCACGCCCACCCTCATCGTCTCGCCCTGGAGCCGCGGCGGCAACGTGTGCTCGGAACTGTTCGATCACACCTCGGTGATCCGCTTCATGGAGCGATGCTTCGGCGTGCACGAGCCCAACATCAGCGCTTGGCGCCGTTCGGTGTGCGGCGACCTGACCTCCGCGTTTGATTTCACCGCCGCCGCGCACGCGGCCGGGGTGCAGAAATTTCCCTCGACGGCCGACTTCCTCGAGCGGATCGCCCGCTCCGAGGCGGGCAGCGCCAACAGCATTCCACAGACACAATCGCCCACCGCGCAAATGCCGGGCCAGCGCCGGCACCGGCCGCTGCCCTACGACCTCGATGTGACCGCCACGGTAACTCCCGAACGCCGCTTGGCGGTGGAGATGATCAACCGGGGCGGCGCCGGCGCGGTCATCAGCGTGCACGACAACTCAGACGCCCAAGAGCCCTGGCACTACACCATCGGCGCGGGCGACCGGCTCGTCAGCGAGCAGTGGCACGACGACGGCCCGCTCCAGGCCTACGATCTGACACTGCGCGGTCCCAACGGCTTCTGGTGCCGCTTTGCCGGCTCACTCGCCCCGGACGCGCCACGCGCTCACGTTTTCCTGGTCCCGCAGCCTGCCGCCGGCGCCGCGGAACTGGTACTGCGCAACGAGGGCGCCGCGCCCATCGATTTCACCATCGCACTCGATGCGGCTTATCCGACCCACGGTTTGCGGACACGGACGGTGCGGGTGAGCCCTGGCACCGAAGCGCGCGAGCGCTGGCCGCTCGCCGCGAGCGACCACTGGTACGACCTCCTCGTCACGCTCACCGGTGCGCCGGAATTCGTGCGCCGCTTCGCAGGCAAGGTCGAGACGGGCAAGCCCGGGCGCACGGATCCCGGCA
>DASYFQ010000123.1:0-8287 GCA_036498345.1 Steroidobacteraceae bacterium | reverse complement strand
GTTGACCACGGCATCGAAATCATAAGGCACGACCTTCGGAGCCGTGCTCTGTCCGCCATAGAATAATTTGCAAAAATCATCGAGACTCCTGCGGCCTTTGGATTCACGCCGGATGAGCGTGTCCGCCTCCAGCCACAGCAGCGCGGATTCCTGATAGAAATCGTCCTGGCGGCGCAGCCGCGCGGCCCAGGCGCGGGATTGGTAGTAGAGCAGGGGCGCGGAGATCGTCGTATCCCGCAAGGATCGCCATTCGCGCGCGCTGTGCGAATCCATGGCGGCGGCGATGCGCGCAAACTCGTCGCGAAATTCCTGTTCGGTCAAGAGGCCGCTGCGCACGGCGAGCACGTCGCCCAGGTATTCGGTCAAGCCTTCGTACACCCAAAGCATTTCATCGAGCATGGGTGCTTGATAATCGGGCGTGGCTAGCCCCGAGGGGCGTCGATATTTGCCGTTCCACGAATGGGCGTATTCGTGCGGCAATAGATTCGCTTCCGCACGCCGAATGGGATCGTCGAGCAAGGCGCGCAGCGGCGAACGATCGTCGCTCGACTCATGATGCTCGAGACCGTCCGGCATGATTTGGTCGGTCAGCGCCCACAGAAACTCGTAATGATTATAATGAGTTGCGCCGAAAAGCTCAGCCGCCTCTCGAACGAGACGGCGGTAGTGGGCTTGGGTTTCCGCGCTCATGTTGAGTGCGACCCGAGTATCGGCGGCGATGTGCAGCGTCACGGCGGGCGCGCCGCCGAGCGGGATATCGCGAAAATAGCGGCCCCCGAGCAGCGTCGAATCCATCAGCGTCGTCAACGAGACCGGCGCGAACTCCGCCCCATCGGCAGTCGCGGCGGCCGTGCGCAATGCCGTGGCGAATCTCCAGCCGCTCGGCAGATGCACCGACGCTTGATAGGTCAAATCGTCGCTGTGCGTGCCGGCGGGATACAGCAGCAGCTGATTCCATTCGAGAATCAACAAAGATTCCGTCGCCGTGCGCGGCGTCTCCAGCCCTTGAACGGCACCGCTCGGCGCCGGCGCCGTGAGCATCTCCAAATCCACCTCGAGACTCGTGACCCCGGCGGGGACCTCGACGCTGAACGCATTCAAGTCGACCGCGTCGCGGCGCCAGGTGAGCGTCCGGCCATTGGCGGTGAAACGCGGTCCGCCCAGGGAGGTGAGCGGGCCCGCCGGGCTATGACGGCCCGGCAGCCATTTCGGATACACCAGCGTCAAGGGCCCGGCGTTCACCGGCAAGCGCAGATGTGCAGACATGATGCCGCGTGGTGCTTCGCTGGCGTCGACGCGGATCGTCGCCACGCCGCCGGACGTCTGCGCCGGCGCCGATGCGGCCCCGAAACATACGACAACGCTGAGCAGCGCGCTTTGAATCGCGGCGGGCGTACTGATACTCATGTGCAGCACTCCTTCAAAACCGATAGTGGAATGCAGCCTCCATGTAGCGTCCGATCGCGCCGGCCTGGTCAAGCGATGCGTCGTAGTTCTGGCCGCCGTAAGTGACGGTGTCGAGAGGCGGCAACCGGTTGGTGACGTTGGTTATGGTCGCCGTGACATCCAGGTGCGTGTTCCACTGATAATGGCCGTAGACGGTAGCGTAACCGAAGCCGGCAACATAGCAGTGAGGATTGGTAGCGCTCAATTGCAAGCAGGTGCCGCCCAGCGACTCGTCGATACCGCGCATCTGGCTGCGGTAGTTGAACGTGACGCCCGTCGACATCGGCCCGACCGTCCAGTCGAGTGTTGCGGATCCTCGGCTCGCGGGAGTCCCGACCGAGCCGCTCAAGGCGGTGGGGCCGACAGTGCCCACCCAATGATACGTAGTGCCGTCGACGGTCTGTTGCGACTGGATCAGGTGCGTCAAATCGAGGCGCAGTGAGAGCTTGCCGTAGCTCGCGAGATCAAGCCCCGTCTTGAGTTCGGAATCCACGCCCGACACCAGCGAATACGATGCGTTCACATAAGGGACGACGTAGGCGACGATTTGCCCGGGCAAACTCGAGCCCGCAGGAGTCGGCGTACGGACCGCGTTGTCCTCACTGTACGGCGCCGTCGTAATCTCATTGGTGCGGCGGATGTTGAAATAGTCCACCGTGAGATTGAATTGCTTGATCGGTTCGATGATCACGCCGAGGGTGAAGCTACGTGACTTCTCCGGTTGCAAATTCGGGTTGCTGCGAGTCAGGATGGCGACGGCGCTTCCTTGACCGCTGCAATCCGCCGCCGCGCCGGTGACCGGGCAGCGCACCGGATCTACGGGCGCCGGCGCCACGCTGGTGGCAGTACCCGCGTTGCCGCTTTCGGCAATGCCGGGCGCACGGAATCCGCGGGCGTAGGTGGCGCGCAGGGCGAGCTGCGGCAGGATTTTCCACTTGACGCCGAACTTCGGGGTGAACGCGGTGCCGGCTGCCTGGTAGTGATCGACCCGGCCCGCCGCGTCGAGCTCGAGCGAATGCAACAGCGGCGCGGAAAATTCCGCGAAGGCGGCCTGTACGGTCTGCGAACCGCTGGCGTAGAAGCTGCCGTCCATCAATATATTGCCCTGGGGCGCGCCGGGTTGGCCCGGGTTATTCTCCCGCCAGACTCTGGCCTCCACGCCGGTCGCGACTGCGAGGTCGCCGCCCGGCAGGGGGAGGAGCTTGCGCCCCGCGGTCGCGGAGATGAACGCGATGTCGGAAATCGCCACATCGTGGGTTTCCGGCGCAAGGCTCGCGAGCAGGGCGGGCGAGTTCAAGTAGGCGTTCTGGCCCACGCGAAATGTGCCGCTCGCGAATGCGGCGTTGAGCGCGCTGACGTTGACGAATCCCTGATAAGTAACGTGGGTCTCGTCGCGCACATAGCCGGCGGCGGCGCCGACGTCCCATGCGCCCACGGTGCCCGCCAGGTCATCTACCAACCGGTACACGTCCGTGGAATAGAGCGAGTGCTGAGGGGGAATGTCCGTGAGCGCGCCGTAAAACAGGGCAGGCTGGCCGACGTAACCGCTGAAGGCGGGGCCGTAAAAAGCCTGCGCCCCCGAGGCGTATGGGCTCGCGGGATTGAACGGATTGTCGAGGGAATTGGCCGGCAACACGATTTGCGTAGTCGTAGTATCGAATTGGTTGACGATGCCCGATTTCGCGCCCGCCCAGACGAAGGGCACCAACGGAATCCCCACGTTGTAGGCGTTCGGCTGCCGGTACTGCTCCGATTGCGACAGAAAATAATTGGCACTCACCGCATTCGACCAATCGCCTGCGAGTGTCTGCGTCCAATGGGCCGAGAGGTTGAGGCCTTCGGTCCGCGGCTGGAGTTTCTTGTACTGGTTCGTGTCCCAAGCACAGCCGCCGCCGTTCGGAATCACGTCTTTGGCAGCGCAACCGGGCAATTGGTAAAACGCGTCGGCCGCTTGGCCGCCGATCAGCGGCGCTACTTGGCCGGGCACCGTATAAGTAGTACCGGCCAGGGGCAGGTTGCCGGTAACCACGCCTCCGCGCAGATCGGGCCCACCCCACGGCGTGAGATCGAGCGCGCGGATGTAGGAACCGCGCGCTTCCTGGGAAATGCTTTCCTGATGGCGGAACTCGACATTGAAATAAAAATTGTGACCGTCAGCCGCAAGATCTCCGGCGCCGAAGGTCGCCGCAAATCGCTGCGATTGCCCATCCCACCGGTAGGTCGAACCCGCGCCTGCGCTCAGATCCAAGCCCGTGAATTGCTTCTTCGTGATGACGTTCACGACGCCGGCGATGGCATCCGATCCGTAAATTGCCGAGGCGCCATCTTGCAGTACTTCGACACGATCCACGATTCCCATGGGCAGCGAGGAGATATCGGTGAACGGACGCTGGCCGTCGTCGGCCAAGGGGTAGGGCGCCATGCGGTGCCCATCGACCAGCACGAGCGTGGCGTCCACCGACAGCCCGCGCAGCGACACCCCGCTGGCGCCTCCCGCCATCGCGCCGCTGAACGCCTGCGTGAGGGTACCGCTGCTGTCCGCCGTGACCGAGCGAATCGCATCCGCAAGTGAATTGAATCCTTCCTTGACCATCTCCTCGGAGTTGAGAACCGTGACGGGCGACGGTGACTCGGTATCGGTGCGGCGAATATACGACCCGGTGACCACGATGGCTTCCAAGGTGGCGGATGGCGAGTCGCGTGCCGGGCCGTTGGCATCCGCGGCCGGGCTCGCGGCCACGGCGGCACCTGCGAGGGGAATCAACAATAAACAGCCAGGAACCCAGCTGGCAGTGAGTCGGTTCATGCGCGTCTCCCATTTTTTAAGTCATGCGAATGCCAGCCGCATTCTTTCAACGGCGCGTACATCCCCGCGCCCCGGCAACGACTCCCCCTTGTCACCGCATCTGAATGTAAACTGATTTATAATTCATTGCAATAACATACTCAATGTAACGGAGGTCCGACACCGTGTCGCCCGAGACCATCGCGTTTCGCCCGAATCAACGTAGAATTCGCGCGGTGAAATCGCTGTACGAGAAAACCATCGCCTTCGTCCTGCAGTACATCGACGAGCAAAAATTGCGCGAGGGCGATCAGTTGCCCACGGAAGCGCAGTTATCCGCCTTGGCCGGAGTCAGCCTGGTCACGGTGCGCCGCGCCTTGTCCGAACTGTCTTCGCAAGCGGTGGTGCGGCGCGAACAGGGACGCGGCACCTTCGTCGCGCGCCCGCGAGTCAAGGCGGAGACCACTAAAATCGGCGGCCTGCGCAACGGCCTGCATTTGGACGCCCGCTCGAAGCTGCAGACCCGCCTGCTCAACTGCGAAGCGCGTGCCTGTACCGAGGAAGAGGCCAAGCGCCTGAGCCTGTCGGCCGCCGCCACGGTGTGGGAAGTGACGCGGCTGCGCCTGTTGAACAAACAACCGATGATCTGGGAGTCATCGGTGATACCGAAGATCTTGGCGCCGGATCTTGCGGGTTATTTGAACGGAACCGACAAGCGCTCGCTGTATGACCTGCTCGACGAAGTCTACGGGCTCAAGGAAGCCCGCGAGGAACAAACACTGGTCTCGCGCCCGGCGCTCACCCGCGAGCATGAGCTGCTCGACCTCATGAGTTTCGAGTGGGTGGTCGAGGTGTCCGGCGTGAGTTTCTCGGCGCGCCACCAGCCCATCGACGCCTTTCGCATGGTGTTCGTCGCCAAATCATTCGCGTTCCGTCTCGAGACCGCCCCGACGTTTTTCGTCGAAGCGGTCGAGGTCATCGACGCTCAGCGGGCGCGCAAAGCTCAATGACGGTGAGGCTGGGATGGGTGGCCAAACTCGTCACCGGCCAATCCCTGTCTGCTACGCCGGCATGGACGGCAGCGCGCGCCGCCTCTTTGCCGTCGCCGGCGATCAGCAATAGAACATGCCGCGACTGCAGCACAGTCCTGATACCCATGGTCACGCCCCAGGCGGGAATTGCCCACGGAACTTGCGCCTGGCGCTCGTGAGCCGCGCGCGTGGCCTGTGCCAGATGCACGACGCGGGTACCCAGGTCCCAGGGGGACCCCGGCTCGTTGAACGCGATATGGCCGTTGACCCCCAATCCCAAGACGCACAAATCGATGCCGCCGCACGCTGCCAGCGCCGCATCATAGGCGCGGCATTCGGCTTCCATATCCGCCGCATCGCCTCGCAATAGCCGCACTCGGTCTGCGGCTATCCCCGCGGGTGCGATCAGGTGCAGATGCAGAAAAGCGGCGTAGCTGTGCGGATCGGCCTGCGCGAGACCGCAGTATTCGTCGAGATTGAAAATCCGCACTGCGCCCAAATTCATCGTGCCGGCCCGCGATCGTGCGACTAGCTCCGAGTACAGGCCGAGCGGCGTCGTGCCGGTGGGCAGAGCGAGGACCGATTGCGGCTCGCCGCGCAGGTGTTCGTCCATCCAGTCGGCTGCCGCGCATGACAATGCGCGCGGCGTCGCCGCCTCGATTACTCGCACAGCACCGCCCGCGCCAAATACTGTCGGTACAGGCCGGCGTAGGCGTGGGCCGTGGGCTCATCCGGCTCCACCAGGGGCCGCGACCACGCGTACCGGTCGAACTCCGCCTCGATGCCCGCAATGCGCCGCGCCAGCATGGCGGCGCCGATGGCGGCGGGCGACCTGTCGGGGACCGCACCCACCGCGCGATGCAAAATATCCGCCAGCATTTGCGTGCTGCTCGGCGAGTGCACCAGATTGCCGCTGATCATGACGGCATCGATCGGCGCCGCTTCCGCCAGCACGTCGATGCAGCGCTTGATTTCAAAGAACACTCCTTCCAGAAAGCTGCGCGCGATGTCGGCGCGAGAATGCCGCAGACCCAGTCCAAACAGGGCGCCTTGCAACCGGGGATTCCACAGGGCCCCTTGCTCGCCGCCGGCGAGGTAAGGCGGGAAGCACAGCCCATGCGCTCCCGGGATGGATTGAGCGGCGTGTCGATCGATGTCGCCGTCCTTCCACGTGAACAGATCACTCAGCCAGCGATAGCCGGTACCGGCCGCCAAGAGATCCATTTCGCGGCCGTACCACGCCTCGTTCACATGCGGCGTCAGCAGGTAGCGGGCGGCCGGATCGAAACGTGCCGCCGCGCTTGCGCCGATGACCACGGCGCTCGATCCGAAACTGATCGAGACCACACGCTCGTCGAGTCCCGCCATCGCAAACGACGCACACACGGAATCCGCCGCCCCGGTGCTGACCGGGATACCGGCGCGCAGGCCGAGCAGCGCCGCACCGGCCTCATTCAAAGGTCCGGCGAGCGTGTTGGCGCCTTGGATCGTGGGCAATAGGGCGCGCGGCACATGCCAAAAATCAGCCAGATCCTCGCTGAAGCGCCGCTCCTGCAAATCGTAGATTCCGAAGCCCGCGGCGGTGGAGGGCTCGGTCAACCGCAATCCGGTGAGCTCAGACAGCAAATAATCCTTGGCCGATAGCATCGTGCGCACCTCGCCGAGGCGATCGGCGAAGTGATATTGCAGCATGGGGGCGAGGTATCGGCCGTCGATCGGCATGCCGGTACGCGCATACATCAGCGCGCGGCGCGCCGTGTCGACGCGGGTGGATGCCCAGGCGTCCGCGCGCCCGTCCTTCCACGTGATGGCCGCGCCCAAGGGCTGCGCATCGTCGAGACAAACCAGCGTCGGCAATTGACCGGTGAGGCCGATGGCTGCGATCTGCTCCGTCCAGTCGGCGCCGAGACTGCCTGTCAACTCATCCGCCAGTGCCTGCATGGCGCCGGAGGTTGCCCGCAGCCAATCGGCCGGTTGCTGCTCGGCTTGCTGAGGCAGCGCGCCATCCGTGGCAAAGCCGGCGGCGCCTTCCGCCATCACCGCGTCGTCATTCCCCAGCGCCACGACTTTGACCGCCGAGGTCCCCAGGTCGATCCCGAGAGTGAGCCGCCGCTCCGGCGCCGGGTCAGACATGAGCCCGCAGCAGACCCGCCACTTGGTCCGCGGCCGCCAAGGTGCGGTCGATGTCGGCGTCGGAATGCGCGAACGACACGAATAGATTTTCAAACGCGCCGGGATGGAACAGCACGTCGCGCTCCAGCATGGCTTCCCACCATCGGCGGAAAATCTCGTGATCGGCGTAGCGCGCGGCATCGCGATAATTGCGAATCGGCTTTTCCGCAAACCACACTTGCAGGACGGGTCCCAAGCCCACCACGTATGCCGGCAGTCCATGGCGCGCGAAAATCGCCGACAGGCCGGCATAGAAACGGCTGCAGCGCGCGAACAGCGCCTGGTACTTCCCCGGTTCGCCGAGTTCATCGAGCGCGGCATTCGCGGCAGCGACCGCGATGCCATTGGCGCTGTAAGTGCCCGCCATCGACACCGTGCCGTCGGCCACGAGTTTCATGATGTCGCGCCGTCCGCCCAAGGCGGCGACGGGGAAGCCGCCGCCCAAGCCCTTGGCAAACACGCTGATATCCGGTTTGATCCCATAGATCCCTTGAGCGCCGCCGTAACCCAATCGAAAGCCGGTAATGACCTCGTCGTAAATCAATACGATACCGCGCGAGTCGGCGATTTCGCGCATGGCCTCGAGGTACCCCGGTTCGGGCAAGATGCAACCGGTATTGCACATCACCGGTTCGGTGAGAATGGCCGCGATCGCATCGCCTTCGCGAGCCACCGCCGCGCGCAGCGCGTCGACATCGTTCCACGGCAGGATGATCAGCTGATCGCCGGCCGCTTTCGCGAGTCCCGGTCCTTGCGCCACGGCGACCGGACGCTGATCCGGCCCCGCCTCATCGAGCAGCGGGTGCTTGCTCCAATATACGCCGTCGGAAAAGCCGTGATACATGCCCTCGAA
>DASYFQ010000122.1:0-26056 GCA_036498345.1 Steroidobacteraceae bacterium | reverse complement strand
CGTACTGCTCGTCGGTACGGGTGTTGCCATCGTGCCTGCCCTGCAGATTCGCCTGATGGATGTTGCCGCGGACGCACAGACGCTGGCGGCGTCGCTGAATCATTCCGCCTTCAACATAGCCAACGCACTGGGGGCTTGGTTAGGAGGCGTTGCCATAGCCGGCGGCTTGGGATGGGCTTCCACCGGCTGGGTGGGCGCGTTGCTGGCCGTCGCCGGCCTGCTCATCTTCGCATGGTCGATGAAGAGCGAGACGCGGAACTCACCGTCGCCCGTCCTGCCGGACGGCAGGCTTGCGCGACCCGCGCGTGCTAGGACTTGATTGCCTGGAGGGTTTTTTGCGGGGTAAAAGGCACGGAGCGCAGCCGGACACCGATTGCGTCGAACACGGCGTTCGAGATCGCTGCCGACACGATGGCCGAGGAAGGCTCGCCCGCGCCCCACGGCCTTTCGTCGGGGCGATCGATGAGATCGATGTCGACCTGCGGCACATGCGGGAAGGTCAGGATCGGATACGTCTGCCAGTCGATGCTGGTGACCCGTGAGCGGTCGAAGTGCACTTGTTCGATGAGCGTTCGACTGACCGTCTGCACCACATTGCCTTCGATCTGATTCCTCACGCCGTCGGGGTTGATGATCTGCCCGCAATCTTGCACGACGGCGAAGTGTTTGGCGGTGATGACGCCCGTTGCGCGAACGACTTCTACCGTGGCCACCATGCCGACGTAGGTGCGATTGTTTTCATACTTGACGAAAGCCATCCCCCGGCCGATGGCAGTGCCGCCGCCCGGCGGCCTATGGGCGCTCCGTTTCTGCCAGTTCGCAAACCGCGCCAGGCGTTGCAGCACCTCCACGCCGCGCGCATCTTCGGCGAGATAGCGCAGGCGTAATTCAACAGGGTCTGCATTCGTAGCGGCGGCGATCTCGTCGAGGAATGCCTCGTTGGCAAAGGCGCTTTGCATGCGGCCCGGCGCGCGGATCCACGAGGGCCGCAGAGGCGTGGCCGCCAAGCGATGCGCGAGGGTCTTGACGCTTGGGAATGTATAGGGGACGGCAGTGCCGTTGATGATGCCGCCCGGACTCATGACCGTTTCATGCGGCATATCGGCGAGATCCGCGGCGAGGAGCTTAACTTTGCCGGCCACTCCCTCCGGCCCATAAAACTGCGAGTACCAGGCGGTAATGTTGCCGCTCGCGTCCAGAGCCGACTCCATGTCAATGAGCGTCGGCGGCCCCTTCGGATCCCATCCATGTTCTTCGGCACGCATCCATTGCACCCGCACCGGTCGACCCACCTCGCGCGCCAGCAGCGCGGCGTCGGCGGCCGCATCCTCGTGCCCGTTGCGTCCGTAGCAGCCCGAGCCGTCGATGTAGATCACGCGCACGTCCGCATCAGGGATACCAAACATCAACGCGAGCTGCTGGCGCAGGTTGTGCGTGGCCTGACTCGCCGACCAGCAGGTGAGCTTGCCGCCCTCGTACGCGGCGACCGCGCACGAGGGGCCGATGGACCCGTGCGTGTGGATGGCAAAGTCGTAGGTGGCGGACAGTCGTTTGTTCGCTGCGGCGAGCGCTGCATGCACGTCGCCTCGGTCACTGGTCACGTCGTCCTTGGCGATATGGGTGGAGCGGACGTGGTCCCACAGCTTGTTCTCGTCCGGCAGACCCTGCCAATCCGACCAGCTGGCTTTGAGCTGCTTCGCGCCGCTGATGGCGCCCCATTCGGTTTCGGCCACGATCGCAAGGAAATTCCGCTGACGGACCACTTTAATGATCCCCGGCACACCGCTGACCGAGTCTGTATCGACCGACAGCAGGGTAGCGCCGATGGCGGGCGGGCGAATCACCCGTCCGTGAACCATACCCGCAACCCGGAAGTCCTGCATGTAGGTAAATCGGCCCGTCACCTTGTCCGGGATGTCCAGCCGCGGCTGTGATCTGCCAACCGTGGTATAGCTTGCCGGGTTCTTGAGCGGCGCATCCTTGTCGAGCCTTAGCGTAAAGGTTCTGCCGCCGATGATCTCGCCGTAGCTGATGGACGGGCTGCCGCGCTTGCTTTTGATGACGCCCCCAACGACGATCAGTTCGCCCGCGTCGATGCTCAAGCGCTGCGCCGCCTGCCGGAGCAGGGCGCGGCGCGCGGTTGCGGCCGCCTGGCGAATCTGCACCCCGCCATTTTGGATCGACAAGCTCCCATAGGTCGGACCTTGATCCGGTGTGAGCAGCGTGTCGCCCTGGATGACGCTGACCTGAGCCATGGGCACGTCGAGCTCTTCGGCCGCTATTTGAGTGATCGCGGTTCGCACTCCGGTGCCGAGATCCACTTTGCCCGAGTAGACGGTGACTTTCCCTTGCCGGTCGATTGCGAGAAAGCCATCGACTTGATCCGGCGCGACGACTTTCGCCGTCGTTGCGGAAGCCGGCAGCGCGTCATTTCCCGCGAATGCCAGGCGCATGGGCACTGCAAAGCTGACGATCAAACCACCGAGTTTGAGAAAGTCGCGGCGGCTTACCGGGTGCGGCGATGACATCGCATTCCCCCTCAGGCGCCCGAGCATCGCTTTACCGCACGCACGATGCGCAAGTGCGTTCCACACCGGCACAAGTTGTTGGCCAGTGCTCGCTTGATTTGCTCCTCGGTCGGGTGTTTGTCGGTCGAAATGAACGCCGCGGACTGCATGATCATTCCGTTGATGCAGTAGCCGCACTGCACGGCCTGTTCGTCGATGAATGCCTGCTGCAACGGATGCGGCTTTTCCGGTGTACCGAGTCCCTCGAGCGTCACTACGGTGCGCCCAGCCACGGCAACCGCAGGAATCACGCAGGAGCGTATTGCAGCACCGTCGAGATGCACGGTGCAAGCGCCGCATTGGCCCAGGCCGCAACCGAAGCGCGGCCCGCGCAAGCCGAGATCATTGCGTAACGCGTACAGCAGCGGCATAGCGGGATCGTCGATGGTCAGACGCACCGTTCGACCGTTGACAGTGAGCGAGATGGTTTGCGTGGCGGCTGTCATGGTGCACCCGTGATTGCGGAATTGATTCAAGCGGTAGGAAAATTCGCATCAATGGTGCTTCCATCCGGCAATTGACACTGGCCGGTGCCGCCACCGGCCATGCCGTCGGAAGGATTCACGAACTCAAATTGGCATCTCATGTGGGTGGCGTTCGGCGAGGCGAGATTGGCAACCACGCGCCCCGAGTAGTGCGTGATGAAGTCCGGTGAAGGCCCCGCATCCCAATAGTCAGCGCCCCCCCAGCCGGAATGCCAGCCTTCCCAGATCGGCGTGACGCTGTCGAGCGTCGTATCCGGAGTGATCTGAAAATATTGTCCGCTATACGTCGTGCCGTCGGACATCGTTGCGTTCATGGTGCCGGAAACGCCGTCGGCACTTTTCCAGTTAAACGTGGTTGGACTTGCACCCGACTCCATGGAACCGAAACCGCCTCCCATGGTCGTGCAGCCGGTTGCAATTATGGCGAGAAGCGGCAGCATCCGCTTCACATCTTGACGTCTCATGTGTGCAATACCTCTTTTGACTGATTCCGCTCGGCAGCCAGGGTAGAGCGCTTCCGCCGCCCGAGAATGACAACGGCGCGCCGGTGCATTTCACTTGTAACGATGCGGTTCCTTACGGCTGTAACCGAAGTCGCGATTCCGGAAATGGACGCGTAACTCGGGGAAGCGAGTCTACCTTCCAAATCCTCCCGCGAGTCACTGGATGAATACTCGAGTTCAAGCTGAGGTAAATGTCGCTCGCACGCCGCGAATATGGGCGCCGGTCGCCGATGAACCCGAGCAACTTGCCGCGGGGACGCATCTGATCATCTTTCGCCGCGGCTACACTCACCACGGAATTTACCTCGGCGAGGGCCGGGTCATGCATTACGCCGGGCGCATCAAGTATCCGCAAGGTTTGATCGAGGAGATCTCTCTCGCCGAGTTCTCGGAGGGGCGGGCGCTTCGTGCGCAGAAATTGCAGACCGGGCGCTTCGACAGGTATGAAATCGTGCGCCGGGCCCGTTCAAGATTGGGTGAACGCCGCTATGATCTGCTGACGAACAATTGCGAACACTTCTGCAATTGGTGTCGGCTCGGCGAGAACAGAAGCTTCCAGGTAGAATGGCTCACCGCGCCGGTTCGCCTATTACGTACCGCAGTGCTGCGTTTGTGCTCATCGTATCGATCAGTCCGGCGAGCCTCGGCGGTCATCGGCTTTGCACAACAGATTCGCCCATGGCGGCGACATCATTCTTCGGAGACCAGTCAATGCATTTATCCCGCCAGTTTGGAAGCCTGTCGTCGGCTATCGTCCTGCTCGGAGCGCTGTGCTTAGTCGGCTCGTCGGCGTCGGCTCAAACGCCGACCAAGCCCAAGGCAGAGGATACGAACCATGCGTGCGCGGACGACAGCGGCCTGAAATTGCCGGGTGGGTTTTGCGCGACCGTCTTCGCTGACGGCATAGGACATGCCCGCCACATGGTTGTCGCGCCGAACGGCGTCGTTTACGTCAATACCTGGTCAGGCCGTTATTACGGCAACGATAAGCCGCATGCCGGCGGATTTCTGGTCGCATTGCAAGACACCACCAATGCCGGAAAGGCAAACGTGAGTCAGCGTTTCGGGGAAACCGTGCAGAGCGGCGGCGCCGGGGGCACGGGCATTGGTCTCTACAAGGGCGCGTTGTTCGCCGAGATCAACGATAAGATCGTGCGCTATGCGTTGCCGCCGGGCTCCATCGTCCCCCGGGGCCCAGCGGTGACCATCGTGTCGGGATTACCGCTGGGCGGTGACCATCCCATGCATCCGTTCGCGATCGATGCCGACGGTTCCTTGTACATCGACGTGGCATCCGCGACCAATGCCTGTCAGGCGCAAAATCGCACGCCGAAATCGCCGGGCATCGATCCCTGCACGGAACTCCAGACACGCGGCGGTATCTGGCGCTATGACGCGAATAAGACCAATCAAAGATTCTCACCGGCCGAGCGCTTCGCGACCGGCATACGCAATGCCGAAGGCTTTGCCATCGATTCTGCGGGTAGCCATATCTTCGTCACTCAACACGGGCGAGACCAGCTGCGTACGAATTGGCCGGAGCTGTATAAACCCGACGAAGAGGCCACACAGCCGGCAGAAGAGCTGCTGCTGCTGACGCGGGGCGGAGACTACGGCTGGCCGGAGTGCTACTACGACGCGGTGCAGAGGAAACTAGTGCTCGCTCCCGAGTACGGCGGCGACGGCGGCAAGAAGATTGGTCCATGCGCGGCCAAGAGCGCTCCGATTGCGGCGTTTCCCGCGCATTGGGCGCCGAATGCGATGGCACGGTATGACCAGCAGCAATTCCCGGCTCGGTACCACAACGGCGTGTTCATCGCTTTCCACGGATCGTGGAACCGAGCTCCCTACCCGCAAGGTGGCTACAACGTGGTGTTTCAAGCGTTGGCGGCCGATCACGCATCCGGTATGTGCGAGGTATTTGCCGACGGATTTTCGGGGGCCGTGAAGTCACCGGATCAGGCCGCGCATCGCCCGTCCGGCCTCGCAGTCGGACCTGATGGCGCCCTGTTCGTTTCCGACGATTTGCGCGGGCGGATTTACCGAATCGTCTACCGCGGCGGATCCGGTGGCGCGGGCGGCGGCGCTGTCCAGGTCAGGCCGTGCCCCGACGCAGCGGCGCCAGCCGGCGCAATCAGTGCAGAGGACGCCAAACCGCCGGAAGGGACCCATCCGGATGCCGGTGCGGCCGCCGTCACTGCGAGCCTTCCGGTTCCCAATGGAGCGACCAAGGAAATGGTTGCGCTGGGTGATCGCATCTACCACGGTCAAGTCGGCGGCGCGACCTGCACGGGTTGCCACGGCGCGGCCGGGACTGGCACGGCGCTCGGTCCCGATCTTACGGACACTCAATGGCTGTGGAGCGACGGTAGCTATCGTGCGATCGCGAAAACGATCGCCGCCGGGGTGCCGGAGCCCAAACAATATCGGTCACCCATGCCGCCGATGGGCGGGGCGCAGCTCACCGACGATCAGGTGGCGGCAGTCGCTGCGTATATTTGGGGCTTGAGCCACCGGTCACGCTAAGTCCGTAAGTAACTGGCGCCGTTCACATCGATGATGCTGCCGGTCATCGCCGCCGGGGCGTCCAGGGCACAAAACACCGCGGTGCGCGCAACCTCGTCGGGCATGGTGATCCTGCCCAGGGGGTGCTGCGCCAGGATGTCGGCGCCGCCCGGCCCCGCAAGGTGACTCGCCGCCATGTCGGTCTCGACAAACCCCGGTGCGAGGCAATAGACGTACACGGCACGCGCCGCCAGTGCCTTCGCCAGCGATTGACTCAGCGAGTTGAGACCTGCTTTGCTCGCGCCGTAAGCCGGCGTATCGGGTTCCCCGCGGAACGCGCCGCGCGATGAAATGTTGACGATCCGGCCGCGTCCCCATGAACGATCTGGAGATTCTGGCTGAGCGGCCATGGCCTGGGCGGCGAGCAGCGACAGGTTCGCAGGACCCAGTAAATTCGCGCCGATAATGCGCCGCCACTCCGCCTCCCATGCGGCAAAATCCGTGGTGAGCGGCGGGTGATCGGCAAAGATGCCCGCATTATTTACCAGCACATCGATTCGGCCGAGGGCCAGAACGACGTCGCGCCATAACCTCTGCGTCGCAGCCGCATCCCCGAGATCCGCTGAGCACAGCAAGTGTCCGTCGCCGGCGAGCTGCGCGCGTGCCTCTTTGGCCGCGATCTCATTGGTGTGGTAATGCAGAGCAACCCGCACCCCGCGCGCCGCAAGGTCCCGTGCGATCGCACGGCCGATACCGCGTGATGCACCCGTCACGAGCGCTGTCATTCGCCACGAGTCGCTCATGCGCGACCGCGCATTGCCGCGGCTACTCCGGCTGCATGTGCGGAAATAGCTTCCACGCGCCCTCCGCCTCGAGCCAGGGTAGGGAAGGGTAGTCAGTGATGGTCAATCCGCCATCGACGATCAGCGTTTGCCCCGTCACGAAGCTGGCTTCCGCAGAGGCGAGAAACACTACCGCGCGCGCGATCTCGTCCGGAACGCCCATGCGGCCGAACAGCGAGGCGGCACGATCCACTTCCTCGTGCCCCGTGGTCACGTCGGTCGCTATCCAGCCTGGCGAAACTCCGTTGGCGCGGATGCGATGCGGCGCCCCTTGTACCGCGAGCGCGCGCGTCAGCGCCTCCAGCGCCGCCTTGGCGATCCCGTAAGTACCCCAGGTGCCATGCACGGCGGCGGTGGAGGAGATGTTGACGATCGATCCGCCGCCGCCCGCGCGCAGCACCGGCAGCGCATGGGCGGCCACATGGTACGCGGCATCGAGATTGATGCGCATCACCTTGCGTAGACGCTCGCCCGGCCCGTCCTCTGCGTGAATATCCGAATACCGCGTGCTCGAGCCTGCGTTGTTCACGACCACATCGATGCCGCCGAAGCGCGCGGCGACGGCCGCGACCAGATCGGCCGCGGGGGCTTCCTCGCCCAGGCTGGCGGCGATGAACGCCGCTTCGGCGCCGGTCGCCTGCAACTCGGCCAGCACGCGCGCGCCTTTCGCCGGGTCACGACCGCTGATGGTAACCCGGGCGCCTTCCGCAGCAGCGCGCAATGCGATTGCCCGCCCGATGCCGGAGTTGCCGCCGGTAACGAGAACGACTTTGCCATGGAGCCTCATGAGGCGAGTCTAACCCAGCCGAAGTGCTCTAGATGCGAAAAATCCTTACGATCGGCCGCAATGACTTTGCGGCTTACCGACCGCCGAGGCGCCGGAGCAGAGCCATCGCTGCCGCCGGATTGCGCACCTTGTGGCCGCTGATGACATAGAGGTAGACGTCGCGGGCCTTGCCGTCCGCCCTTTGCGGTTCGACCCAGTCAAGCCCATCTACCACGGCGCCGGAGGCCCAGGCTCGCGCTCGCGCGGCCCAGAGATCGAGTGCTGCCTCGGAATAGCCCATTTCTTCCGTCTCCTGCGTTCCCATGATGCGGGCGTAGACGAAAGGCGCGGTGGCATCGGCGATTTGCGGGTAAGTGGAGTCGCCGGCGATCACGATGGCGACTCCATGTTCCCGCGCCAGCGCGACGAAATCGGGAGAGCGAAAGCTGGTGTGTCGAACCTCGACGACGTGACGGAGCGCACGGCCTGCTGCTTCCTTCGGTAGAAGCTTCAGGAACGCTTCGAAGTCGGTTGGCTCGAATTTCTTGGTGGGCATAAGTTGCCAATTGATCGGACCGAGCTTGTCCTTGAGCTCCATGACGCCGCTCGCGAAGAACCGCGCGATGGTGGCGCCGGCATCGGCGAGCGCCTTGCGGTTTGTCGCGAAGCGAGGCGCCTTCAAGGAAAAAATGAAACCATCCGGTGCTTCGTCGCGCCATTTGGCGAAAGTTTCGGGCGTTTGCGAGCCATAAAAAGTGCCGTTGACCTCGATCGAAGTGAGCTGGCGGCTGGCATATTCGAGCTCACGTTTCTGCGGCAGTTTGTCGGGATAGAATATTCCCCGCCAGGGCTCGTAGGTCCAACCGCCGATGCCGATCCGAATCGCGCCGGTAGCTTTTCCGCCCATGGGCTTCCTTTTCGATCCAAATGAGAGGCAGAGTATTTCAAAAGGGCGGCCGGAGTGGCAAGCGCAGTGTTGCCGCCCCCTTCGATACGGAAGCCGTGGGCCTTCTTTTATCGCGCTAAGTGTTCGGCATTGCGCCGCGGCGATTCACCATGAACGCTATGATCACGATCAACAAGATCAGCGCCTGTGCGAACAAGGATTGCTGCGAGGGAAACACACCGAGCCAATCAATCCGCGGAAATGCGACGGGCGTCGTCGCGAGCCACCCGGCCTCCTGCAGGGCCTGCATTCCCTTGCCTGTGAGTACCAGCGCCAGCACCGCGATGAGCAGGGAACTCGCAGCAAAGAATGTGCCGACGGGAAGCCGCCGACTCGTACGCAGCAGCACCCACGCCACCGCCACCAGCGTCATCGTTCCCGCGAGCAGCCCGGCGCCGATGGCGGCCGTTTGGCCTTCGGTCCACAAGGCGGCGTAGAACAAAATCGTTTCGAACACTTCGCGATATACGGCAATGAAGGACAATCCGAATAAGAAGATCATCGATCGACGATCGAGCGCGGCGGAAAGCTTGGTGCGCAAGTACGCCTGCCAGCGACCCCCCACGCTTTTCTGGTGCATCCAGATGCCGACACCCAGCAGAACGACGGCCGCGAATAGCGAAGACAATCCCTCGGTGACTTCGCGGCTTGCGCCGCTGACGGCGATTGCGTAAGTCGCCACGACCCAGGTCACGGCACCGGCCGCCAAGGCCAGCATCCAGCCGATATGCACATAGCGCACGGCGTCGTCTCGATGTGCCTTGCGAAGGAACGCGATCATCGCCACCACGATCAGCAGTGCTTCCAAGCCTTCGCGCACGAGGATCGTGAACGAGCCGAGAAATACGGTCATGGGCGTCGCATGGGCGACCCCTAATTCCTGATCTGCCGCCTCGAGCAGCCGGTTCAACTCGGCAGCTTGCGCTGCGACACCAGCAGAGCTGTGGTTGAGGATCGCGCCGCGATACTGCGCCATATTCGTTTCCAATTGAACGCGCAGCTTGTCGTTGCGCGCAGTCAATGCGGGTTCGATCGGTTCGATTCCATCGAGATATGCCGACAACGCCAATCGTGCGGCATCCTCTGCGCGACCGGTGCGATAAGCAGCAAGGCTCGCGGCGAGTTGCGTCCGCGCCAGCGCGATACCGTGAGGCCCGGAGGAGAGGGCTTCGGGATGGGTGCGTAAATAGCCCAGGACCGCGGCTGCGCCGTCGGCCCCGAGAATGGGCGCCCACTCGTCTGCACGCCCCCGCACCAACGCACCTAGATCGGACACTCGTGCACGCAGCGCCGGATCTTGCCGCCATCGAGTTTCGCCCTCCCTTATGAAAGGTGTGTACGCCAGGCTGCCGGCGTAGAACGCCACTGCCCAGCGGTCCGCAGTGCTGAGCTGTGGGAAAGCCGGCATCGCGGTACCGGGTACGCCGTGAGAAACCGCTTGGTAAAGTGACAGGACGCTGCGCAGGTCAGCCCGCGTGCGGTCGGTGAAATCGACCGGTCGAGGTTGCAGCAGGATCCCGGCCGGGCCATCTCCATGCCCATCGGCGCCGTGGCAGGCTGCACAGGTGGTCGCGTAGATCCGCGCGCCACGTGCCAGATCCGGTGCAACCAGCGGCGCGGTCGGGATTGGATAGGCCGTCAGGAGCGCGTCGGCGAGCGTGTGTGCCTGCGTCGCCACCCTGTTCGCGTCATCCTTGTCCGCGATGCTTTGCACCAGGCGCTCCGCCGCCTCACGCAACTGCGGCGAGGCGGGGACCGCCGGCAGCGCAAGGAGCTGCATTTTTACCGTTTCGGCGAACTCGCGCATTTCTGCGTATTCGGTCGCACTGACGACCTTGCCGCCGTTGACCGCTCCTCGATAATCGTCGGCCAGATAATCGAGAATTTGCCAAGTCTGCGAGACTCGCTCCGTCAGCTGCGTGGCATTGCCGCCGCCGTTCGCAACTTCCGCGCGCACCGGAGCCATGGTGAGCGACGCGCAGAGAATGCTTATGACAATGAGAAGCGTTCGCATTTGTCGTCACTATACGGGACATTGACGAGGGTCTCAAGGCAGCCTGTCTACACGCAACGCGAAGCACTTACGGGTGTCGTCAATTCATGGGTGGCGTAGGCTACTTCGGCTCTGTTACGAGTGAAATGCCGTGCACAGCGCCCGCAATATGCACGAATTCTTCGGATGTCATTTTGCTACCGACCTGGCGGCACTCACGCTCGCCATTACAGGAGAAGCGTATGACTAAATCAAAGTTGAGATTCGGATTCCCGTTGGCGTTCGCGATCGCGCTGGCGACAACCAGCGGGGCGGCCGTTGCGGACGGGAAATGTCAATCCGGTGGATGTTCCGCCGATGCGAAGATCACGACGAATGTACAGGCGTTGCTCGATCGACATCCGGAATTGGGGCCGCCTAATTCGATCAACGTGCGGACACGGGCTGGTGTGGTGTATCTGTACGGTGAGGTCAATTCGGGCTTGGAACGCGAAACGGCGGAATCGCTCGCCGAGAACACTACCGGCGTGGCTCGGATTGTGGACTCGATCTTCGTTTCCCACTAGGCCCAGCGACGACATTGAAGACGGAGAATGGACGTCGATCGTACGTTGCACGGTCGCCGTCTATTTCAATGTTGGGTCGTGGTTGGCGGGGACCCCACGTAGCAGGCCCCCGCACGTCGTTCGGCTTCAACCTTTCGGAAAATTCGCATCAATGGTTATTCCATCAGGCAACTGACACTGCCCGAGGCCTCCGCCGTTCATTCCGTCGGATGGATGCACGAGCTGGAATTGGCATCGCATATGCGTGCCGCTCGGTTCTGCCAGATTCGCGACGACGCGCCCTGAGTAGTGCGTGATGAAGTCAGGCGACGGGTCTGCGCCCCAGTAACCCCAGCCCCGGCCGCCTCGACCGCGCCAGCCGCCCCAGAGAGGCCCGATGCTATCGACTGTCGTGTCTTTGGTGATCTGAAAGTACTGTCCGCTGTACGTCTTGCCGTCGGACATCGTTGCGTTAAGGGTCCCGGAAACCCCATCGGAACTCTTCCAGTTGAAAGTGGCCGCGCTCGAACCGGACGGCGTGGACCCAGTCCCGCTTCCCATCGTAGTGCAACCGGTCGCCATGGCAACGAGCAGCGGCAACATCAACGTTGCATTCTGATATCTCATTTCGATTCTCCTGTTCATATCCGTCCCCAATACGGGCGGTTCGATAGGGAGTTTGGCCGCTGAAAGCCGGAATTGGATTTCATGGCTCGCGCAAGATATTCCAACTGCAATAACCGGTGCGGCGTCCGTGTATCGGGTTACGGTAGTTGATCAAGGCGTCAAGTGATCAGGTAAAGTGGCTGCCGTGAGGGCGTCTTGCGTGAGGAGCGGTATCGAAGGCTGGTGACGCTGGAGGTCATATGAGAGCTCGAGAGATACGTGCGGCACTGCATCGGCATTGGACCGCATCCGATGCCAACGATTTTGAAACGGAGCACGACATCTATCTCGAGGATGCGGTGCTGGAATACCCCCAGTCAGGCGAGCGAATCCGCGGTCGGCGCAACATTCAGATCACACGCACCAATCAGCCGAGCAAAAAGCGCTTCGCTGTGCGGCGAGTCATCGGCAGCGGTGATCTTTGGATCACCGAGTATATTCTGACGTATGACGGGAAGCCTTCTTACACCGTGAGCATCATGGAGTTCAGAGGCGACAAAGTTGCACGGGAAACACAGTACTTTGCGGACCCGTTCGAGGCCAGCGCGTGGCGCGCCCAGTGGGTCGAACGGATGGGCGAAGGGGAGGGCCACGGTCAAATTCTTGCGGATACAGAACCCCCTGAACCAGGAGCGTGCGCATGAAACCTCGTGTCTCGATACTGATGGTGACTTCGATCGATGGCCGGCTGCATCCCAGTCGCTTCACCGCGAGTCCCGATGGTACGCGACGCGACTGGTCCGAGCAGTACGAGAAAGTTCACGCCTCCCTCCAGGCCAACGCCTGGCTGGTCGGGCGCGTCACTATGGCGGAGATGAGCAGGACCGGCCCCCACGCGCCATCCGGGCCATGGAAGGTTGAACGACCGATCCATGTTGCTAAGACAGACGCTGCCACGTTCGCCGTTGCGCTCGACCCTTCCGGCAAGCTTCACTTTCAGGGCGCGACGCTGAGCGGCGACCATGTCATCGTGCTCGTTGGTCGAGATGCCCTCGATAGCCATCTGGCCGAGCTTGCGGCTGACGGCGTCTCGTACATCGTCTCCGCAGGCACGGAGTTCGACATCCCGAGCTTGCTGGATGTGCTTGCCCGAGAGTTTGGCATCAGGCACCTCGTGGTGGAAGGCGGCGCCAAAACGAACGGCGCTTTCCTGGCCGCCCAGGTCGTCGACGAGTTGCGAGTTCTGGTTGCGCCGGCGCTCGATGGAGCGCAGCAAATTCAGGGAATCGTGGATTACCGCACCGGCCTAGCAGGGTTCGTGAGGATGCAGTTCAAGTCAGCGGACGTGCTCGATCACGGCGTCGTCCAACTTGCGTACGCGGTATTGCCGCCGGACGCATGAGAAACACCATGAAAAACTATCATCCGATTGGGTTGTTTGCGGTCGTCCTCTTGATTGGATGGGCCGGAGTTGCAAGTGCTCAAGAGGGGGGCAAGCAGCCGCTCCGGCTGGTGCAGACGATTTCGATGCCGAATGTCAAAGGGCGCCTGGATCACATGGATGTGGATGTCAGGGGCAGGCGTTTATTCGTGGCCGGCCTGGAAAACGGTACCTTGGAAGTGGTGGACCTGAAGGCTGGGAAACGAATACGCAGCCTTACGGGATTCGAAAAGCCGCAAGGGGCGCTATACGTACAGGAACTGAATAAGTTATTTGTGGCAAGTGGCGATGATGCGATGGTCAGAGTCTTTCGGGGAGACACGTTGGAGCCTCTTGATTCGATCCAGCTTGAGCCGGGGCCGAATCGCTTGGTGTATGAACCCAATTCCAAGCTCGTCTACGTCGGCTATGGCGGCAAGGATGCGGGAAAGGACTACGGAGCGGTCGGGATTATCGACCCAGAGAATGACAGACACATCGGCGATATCAAAGTTGCGGCTCACCCCGCGGAACTTCTATTGAGCAAATCCGGGGCGACGCTTTTTGTGCTCGTTTCCATCGCCAACAAAATTCAGGCCGTCGACACGAACAAACGACAGGTTCTCTCCACCTGGGATGTGAGCGGCCAGCACCCGGGCGATGGAGCCTTTGAGGAGTCCACGTCTCGCCTGTTCGTGGGAACCCGTACACCTCCCGAAATGATTGTGATGGACTCCAAATCGGGCAAGGAAGTCGCTCACCTTCCGACTCCTGAGGGCATGGACGGAGTCTATTTTGATGAACCGCACAAGCGTGTGTATGTTTCCGGCGGAAGAGACATGCCGGCCGGCTTCGTATACGTCTACCAACAGAAAGATGCGGATCACTATGAGCGCGTGGGAAAGATCCCTACGCGTGCGGGTGCAGGCACCTCTTTCTGGTCACCCGAGCTCAACCACTATTATGTGGCCGCTCCGGCGAATGGTAAGGAAGATGCCGCGATTCTGGTCTACGCACCTCAGCATTGAGAGATCCGATCGGTGCGGCCGCGGAACACTAGTGCGCCTGGTAAATTCGAATCTCCGCGCTGTGCTCCCCTTGACTTTGTGAGGCGGCGAAAAGCCTTCCCCACTCCGGCACGAATAGGCCGGTTTGGGTGTGCGGAGGTGTGGGGTATTGCGCCATGCGCTCATAGCGGTCTGGATCATGGTGTTGGAACACGTCGAGGGACTCTGCTGAGGTGAGTACGTAAATCCGGCCACTTTTTGCATCGTAGAACAGATCGTCTGAACCTCCCGAGGTCTCCACGGACGCGACCTCTTTGCCCGTCTGCGTATCGAACACCAGCATTCTCGGTGGGCTGCGGGTTGCTACATACAATCGATGGTGCGCTTCGTCGAGCGTCATCGGAAAGTTTTCCCGTGCCGAAGTAACGGGCCAACGATCCAAGATGGTGAGCTTGTGAAGGTCAACCACTTCGATCTCCTTTTTGTCCGGAACATTGACAAAAAGACGGGTCCCCGATTTCTCAAGCTGGAACGATTCGGGATGGGCATCGATGACGACCTCGCCGATCTTCTTCCCATTCAAATCCAAAAACCCGAGTGCTCCTGTACCCTCCATTCTCTTCCTGAGTTCCTTCGCCCCGGCATAGCCGACAATCACGTGCTTTCCGCGCGCGTCATAGCGGATATTGTCGGCGTCTTCCGGGAATTTTACCGTTGCGATTGCTTGAAACGAAGTTCCGTCAAAGATTTGTGTGGCGCCGTTTCCGCCGCAAGCAACAAAAAGACGATTTGTCGAAGGCTCGTAAAATACGCCCTGTGGTTCGGCCAGGTCCGTAATGGTGTGGATGCGTCGATTGGTTTTGAGGTCGATGACCTCGAGCGTCCCCTTGCCGACCGCGGCCAAGAACAGGCGCTCGCCTTTGACATCCACGCTTAAATGGTCGAGCCGCCCCGTTACGTCCGGAAGGGGAATGGTGGCCTCTAAAACCAAGACCGACGAATCTTGCGCGACGCTTAAGCTGCTCAGCGCGAGCGTCCATGCACTGAGGAGCATTGATATGCCGTATTTCATACGTCATTCCTGCTCCTTGCGGCGCAGCCGATCAAGCACCACCGCGAGAATGATGACGACGCCGATTACCAGCGTCTGGTAATACGCCGATACACCGATCATGTTCATGACATTCGACATCATACTCAGCATGGTGACGCCGTAAATGACCTGCGACATCGAACCGCGGCCGCCCGTCAATGCGACTCCGCCCAGCACAACAGCCGCAAGCGACTGCAGGGTGATGTCCGGTGCGGCGATGGGCTGCGCCGAACCCACCCATGCGGTGAGTATGATGGCGCCGATCGCCGCGGTGAGGCCGCTGAGACCGTATACCAGCATGGTGAAAAACGGGACGTTGACTCCCGATTTTGTTGCTGCCTTCGAATTGGATCCGATCGCGTAGACGTATCGGCCGAACACCGTGCGACTCAACAAGAACCCGCCGCCCAAGGCCGTTCCGATGGCGATCCAAACGGACCACGGAACGCCCATAAGGGAATCGAATCCCACGAATTGAGCATAGGAAGCCGGCACTTCGTAGATCGGCGTGCCGTTGGACAAAATGAGTGCGCAGGCCTGTGCAACGGACAGCATTCCGAGCGTGACGACCAGCGGTGTGGCGCGAAAGAAGCCGATGATGCAGCCGGAGATCAGGCCGATTGCGACGCCTGCCACGATCATGACACCGATGCCGGCCGGAATTCCAAAGCGATTCATGACCAAAACGCCGCTGACTCCGCAGAGCGACATGACGGCGGCCAGCGATAAATCCAATCCGCCGCCGATGAGCACGAAGGCCTGTCCCACCGATATGATGAGCAGCGGCACCATCTGCCTCGCCAGATTCAGTAAATTGTCCACCGCCCAGAAGTGCGGTTCGATGACTCCCGTAATAATTGCTATCAGGGCGATCAGGAGCGGCAGCACCGTATCCTGGCGGCGCTTGCGCAGATTGCTCATGGCGACGTTGAGGCATCTCGATAGCAAGGCCGTCATTCAGCACCCGGTATCGCGAGCAATGACGAGTCGGGCCGTCCCGGCCGTACGCCCGGCGCGTTCGCGGCGACATTGTGACCGATGACGTCCGCAACGATGGCGGCGCTGTCGCCCGGCTGCGGCGAGGAATAGCGAGTGACTATGGCGCCTGCGTACATCGTGTAAATCGTGTCGGCGAGCTCGATGGTCTCGTGCAGATCGCTCGACAGCAAGATGACCGATATACCTTCGGCCGCACGTGACCGGATCGCATTCAATATCTGGTGCCTCGCGGCCATGTCCACCCCTGCCGTAGGATCTTCGAGAATCAAAAGACTGGATGCCATCGAAAGCACCCGCGCTACCAATACCTTTTGCTGGTTGCCCCCGCTCAGCAACAGGATGCTGTCGTCGGCGTCCCTGTACTTCACGGCGCCCGTCTTCAGTTGGCGATTGGTGCCGGCGGCTTCGCGGTTCCGATCCAGGATGCCGGCGCGAGAATAGCGGGAGAGCAGGGGCAAATTGAGATTTTCTCGAATCGAGCGGCTCGGCAGGATCCCGTTGCTTGCCCGTCCCGTCGGCAGATAGCCAAAGCCCAGTTTTCGCGCCTGGACGGGGGTCGCTATCTGCGCGCGCTGCCCATCGATGACGATGCGAATATGGGGCGTCCGCCGCAAACCGAATAGCGCGTTCGAAACGGACTCGGCACCGCTGCCGACCACTCCGTAAAGGGCGGCGATCTCGCCGCGGCGTACGCTGAGCATAGACGGCTTCCCGAGTGGGTCGGTCAATCCTTCGATGCGCAAAAACGGTTCCTGCCCGATCGCAGCTTCGGGAGCGGACCTGCGGCCGCTCACCTGCAATGCCGCACCACTCAGCTTTTCCGCAACGGCATGGCGGTCATGGCTGCCGGACAGTTCCATTGACTCCACCAAGCGGCCGTCGCGCATGATGCTGACATGGTCCGCGACCGCCTCGACATCGTCCAAGTGATGAGTGATCAAGGCGAGGGCGGTTCCGTCTTCGCGCAGCTTGGACAGGACCGCATACAATTTGCGTTTTTCCGATTCGTTGAGCATGGCGGTCGGCTCGTCGAGCACGATCATGCGTGGCCTTCTGATGAAGGCTTTTGCGACCTCGAGAAGCTGTTGGGTGGCTATGGGAAGATCGCCGACCCGCTCTTCGGGATCGACCCTGACATCCAGCGCCGCCAGAGCCGCAATGACGTTGCGGCGCTCCGAGGCCCGTCTCAACCCGGCAAATGGATGGGAGTGTGGTTCGGTGCCCAGCAGAAGGTTGGCTCGCACGGACAGATCCGCCACCAGGGAGAGTTCCTGGAAAACGATCGCAATCCCGAGTTGGCGGGCGCGCCCCACGGTTCCGAGGCGCACCTCCTTGCCGTCGATCAGTATTTCCCCCGCGTCTTTGGCATGTACGCCGCCGATGATCTTGCCCAGAGTCGACTTGCCTGCGCCGTTTTCGCCGAGCACGCAATGAATCTTGCCGGAGAAGAATCGGGCGGACACTTGATCGAGGGCCACCGTCGAACCGAAGCGT
Source organism: Steroidobacteraceae bacterium (assembly GCA_036498345.1). Lineage (GTDB taxonomy): Bacteria > Pseudomonadota > Gammaproteobacteria > Steroidobacterales > Steroidobacteraceae > Bog-1198. The sequence continues at coordinate 8,285 of DASYFQ010000122.1, read as the reverse complement.
TTGCAAAGCCGACCGACTTCCAAGAACGGTCCGAGAGGCGTCTGCGATGCCATGCGGGATCTCGAGCGGCCGCTATTGCAGCGAATCCAGCTTGAAGGTCGCCGGTGCAATCTCATAGATGCCCAACGGGAAGGTCTTCGCGTTTTGTGCGGTTATCAGCGTCGGGGGTGCCAGCATGACCGGGTACGGCGAGTTCACGGATCGGGTCCAATTGGGAGCTGCCTTGCCTTCCGCGTCCCGGATCGCACACTGGACGATCAATCGGCCCATGATGATGCCCGGCTCCGACACCACGGCGAGCAAGCGTCCGTCGAGCAGCATGGGAATGGCCTCCGGCACCAGGGCGCTCGAGACGACCGGCGCCTTGCGACCCAATTGCCGGACCGCCTGCATCGCTCCCATCCCGAGGGATATCTGCGGGGTATATACGAAATTCGCATCCGGATGCTTGAGGAGCAGGTCCGCGGTCTGCGACAGGCCTTGTTGAAGATCGACCGAGCCGCGAAACGCACCGGGAAAGATCGTCGCATGGGCACAGCGCTTGATTTCATCCAAAAATGCGACATAGCGGAGGCGGGCCCATTCGGCTCCGGCCGGTCCCGGAATGGCGACGATCTTGGCGTTGGCGTCCTTCCCGCAGATGGCGCCGGCCAGCAGCTTCCCTATGATCGAATCATCTTGCGTGACGCCGAATGCGACGTTCGCACTGTTGACCGGAATCCCCGCTGCAATAACCTTGACGCCGGCACTCTTCAGCTCTCGAATCATCGGATCGTAGCCGTCGAAGCTCGCTGCTCCGAGCGCGACATAGTTGACGCCCAAGGTCTTCAAAGTGTTGAGCTGTGCGAACTGCTCTCGAGTGTTTCCGTACGCCCCGGCGACCGACATTCGAACGACTTGAACGTTCGAGCGCTTTGCCTCATCGACGATGCCGTAGGCCACGCCCTTCCAGAAATTATCGTTCAAATGCACCAAAGTGATTCCGATCCTCAGCGGCTTTGCGGCCACGAGCGGCGTCATCAACCCGACCAGCCGGTCCTCTTCGGCCTGCGCCGAGCCGAAACAAAGCAATGCCAGCAAAAGAAGGCCCCGGTAAAGGCCGCTATGACGGCCTCGAGCAGCGGTCGGGTGCATGGAAACGGCGGCGGGTCGAATATTCAAGGTTCACCTACGCGCGAGCGGCGCCTCAGTACTTGTATGAAACGGAACCGAACCATTGTCTTGGCGCTCCCGGCGCGCCCATATCACTGCATCCCGCGCAAGGGTACGTGCCCGGCGCGAAGAAAGCGGGAAAGTATTCGGTCCAATACTTGGCGCCGAACACGTTGCTCATTCGAAGCGCTACCTGCCATCCGCGATGGTCGGAACCCAGCGCGATGCGCATATCACCCAGAAAGTGCGGCGGCTCCTTGGAGCCGGGCGTGTTCGGCAGATCCCACCACATGGCATCGGTATAGCTGAGATCGAAGTTGGCGTCGAACCGAAGATTGCTGAAAACAGGCCGGGAATAACCTGCATTGGCGCTGGCGGTGACCTCGGGCGCGTTCGGAATGGCGTTCCCGTCGATGGGAGTGCCGAAGTAGTTTCCGTGGATCCACTTGGATCTGAGGAACCCCCCGTTCAGGCCCAGTTTCCACTCGGTGGTGGGGTGCCAACTCGCGCCGGCTTCCACGCCGGAGCTGTACGAATCGCCGATATTGCTGATGAGAGCGACGAAACCGAAGACAGGGTCGAATTGATTGGTTTGATATTGGTGATTCTTGTCGGTCACATAAAACGCGGCGATATCGTACTCGAATTGCCGATTCTGCGATTCGCCCTTGGCTCCCAATTCATAGCTGAGAGAGGTTTCGGACTTGTAGGGTATGGGCGCGGTGGAAGCCGTGTTGACGGCGCCGGGCTCTTCTCCCTTGGCCACCGAGGCGTAGATCTGGTGTCCGCTCGAGAGCGCGTACGATACCGAAAATTTCGGCAACGCCGCCCGCGACGTGATCGAATTGTGCTGATCGGGCAGGCCTCCCGACTCAAACCAGACTTGCGCGTCGTAGACGGTCCGGCTCAGCCGGACACCGGCATCGAGCGTCAGGGGCCCGAGCGTGTAGCTGGCCGTTCCAAACACCGCCGTGTCGGTCCGCCTGGTGTCGAAGTCTTGAAGCAAGGTCGGAATGCCGGGAACCGGCACGAAGGTTGCCCCCATATTATTGAGCAGGGTGTTTTTGATGATCGCGCCGTAGGCGCCGACCAGCCACTTGAAATTGCCGGTGGACGGGGAGGTGATGCGGAATTCCTGCGTCTCCACTTCGGTGGGGCGGTTGCCGGGCAGCGTGTACAAGCTTTCGCCCGGGAAATTGGGCGGCGTCTGGGACACGTCGAAGTTGGCGAAGGTGTCTGCCCTGGTGAACGAAGTGATCGAAGTGAGCTTCCCGAACTCAACGTCGCCGTTCAATTCCAGCACCGCGCCGTTGGTGATGCGCCGGTTGTAAGCGGGCTGAAAAAACCGCGCATCGTAAGAGTAATCCTTCACGGTCGGCACCGGGATGTACATGTCGCCGCCGTTCTGTATGAAGGAGTGGCGCAAGGTCAGCAGAGCCTCGAGGCTGTCCGTGGGCTTGTATAGCAACTCCGCCCGGGCACCGTAATCCGTCAGGGGGTCGGCGTTGATCCCAAGCGCGCTGTTGCTGATGTAGCCGTCGTCCTTCACGTCGTAGGCCGAAACGCGCAGCGCCAGCTTGCCGTCCACGAGCGGGATGTTTTGCGCGCCCGAGATATTGATGTGCGAATAGTTGCCGAACTCCACCGTAGCTTCGCCCTCCCAGTTGAACTCCGGCCTCTTGCTGACGTACCGGACCAATCCGCCGATGCTGCTGCCGCCGTACAGGGTTCCCTGCGGGCCCTTGAGAATCTGCACGCTTTCCACGTCTTCCAGCCGCATGGTCTGGTCCGTGAAATTCGGCACATTGTCGATGCTGAAACCGACACCCAGCACGTCTCCGTAGGCGCCTACGCCTCGAATGACGACGTTGGTGGTCAGGTCCTGGCGCATGTTGAGCTGGAGATTCGGCGTCTGGCGGCCGACGTCCTCGACAGTGAATATCCCTTGCTTGACCAAATCGTCGGCCGAGATCACCGCAATGGATTCCGGAATATCGATGAGGCGCTCATTGCGCTTGCGCGCGCTGACGACGACTTCTTCGAGCACGCCGTCCTCCCGCCCGGCGTCGGCGGGCGGCGAAGCACCATCCGCCGCGGAGGCTCCGGACACATCGCCGGAGGGCGCCGCCGCCGCCATCGCCATCGGCGATTCCAGCGCGACAGCGAGCAAAATCGACAGGCCGCAGCCTCGTAAAAGAGTCATCTCTCAAAGACCTCCGCAGTTAAATGCACCGAGGTTCGGCCCGCCTGCGGCTTAATTTGCGCCGGCAGATGGTTGGACGCTCAGACATTTCATCCCGTAACCGCTCCTTGAAGGAGTCTTGAGGAGTCACGCCGATTGTCGCATTCCGACTTCCGTATACGGTACTCCGTCGACCGGATGTTAACAGCTTCCAATCGTGAAGCAAGCAGTGTTAACATTCCGCCATGAGCTTGTCGCGGCCGTTGCGGCGCGCAAATGCAAAACTCGGGTGCAATTCAAGGGGCTGGAAGCAGATATGAAGGACTCAGATCGCGGTGTGGAGCAGGTACTGGAGCGCAAGACGCTCTCCTCGCAGCTCTATGAAATTCTCGAACGCAAGGTGATTACCGGGGAATTGCAGCCCGGCACCCGTTTGTCGGAAGAATCGGTTGCGGAAACGTTCAAGGTGAGCCGCTCGCCGGCCCGCGAGGCGTTGCTCGACCTCGAGAAGGCCGGACTTGCGGTGCGAGTCGGGGCGCGCGATCGAATGATAACCGTCCCGACCCGCGAGATGATCGCGGCCAAATACGATCTGTGGTGGATCGTCGACGTGGGCCGTACCTATCTGTCGGCGCTCAATGCAACGAAAGACGACTGTCTCGAATTGCGCCAATACGTGGATCGCATGGCGCGCGCGGTCAAAGCCCGCGACAGCAAGCGCTATATCGCAGCCTGCGAGAAGTGGCACAAGATGATTCGGCGCAGCTGCCCGAACGTATTCGTGAATCAGGTGGGCGGCGAGTGCGATCTTTACTTGAAGTGGATGGAGGTCCTCTACGACCGATCTCCCGACATGTCCGAGCAGACGGTGGCGGAACACATGCGCATCCTCGAGGCCTATGAAGGCCGTGATCTAGGCGCGCTGTCGGAGGCTATTCGGCAGCACATAACTCGTCAGCGCGAGCGACTGCTGGTGCTGTTCGAATCGGCTCGCCTGGCGGCGGGCAACGACACCGCCTTGTCGCCGCCCGCCTAGGGGACTTGGCTTACAACAGATCGATCGCGTCCGGCACCGAACGGTACGGACGGAACGTCAATGGAAAGGAAGGGAGAACGAGATGCCGGAAATCAAGATATTCAACCCGCCGAGCTTGGGCGCGCCGCTCGGTCAATACTCGCAAATTGCCCGGGTCAAGGCATCCGAGTACATATTCATCGCAGGTCAGGTCGGCGCTTTCAGGAACGGCTCGGTGGCGGACGGATTCGACGCGCAGTGCGCGCAGACATTCGAAAATACGCGGCTTGCCCTCGAATCGTGCGGCGCCACGTGGGCGAACGTGGTCCAGTTCACGACCTATCTGGTGCATTCGCAGGATATTCCGCGTTTCATGGAGTATCGGCTGCGCGAATTCCCGCAGCGCTTCGGCAATGGCGCGTATCCCCCCAACACCCTGTTGATGATCGATCGCCTGGTCAAGGAATCGTTGCTGGTCGAAGTGCACACAGTGGCGGCGCTGTAGATCGCCGTTGCACCGCCGCGGCGGTGCCGGCTCCATCCACATCAGAGAAGGTCAGCGAGTAAATGGGTTTCATCGAACGCAACGTGACGATCGAGGGGCATCGAGTCCACTACATCGAAGGAGGGGCGGGCTACCCCTTACTGCTCATCCATGGTTCCGGCCCCGGCGCCTCGACGGTCGGCAACTGGCGACGAGTACTTGACCCGCTCGCCAAGCATTTTCACGTGCACGCAATGGATCTGATCGGGTTCGGACGCTCCGACCGCAAGCGGGCGGAACCTTACTTCGACATCCCGCTTTGGCTGAGACAATGCCGTGCGGTGATCGGTCTCATGCCCGGGTCTCATGTCGGCGTCGTCGGGCATTCGCTGTCGGGCGCCTTGGCCCTCAAGCTGGCGGCGCAGGAGCCGCGCATCGCGCAGGTGCTGACGACCGCGGCGATGGGCGCGCCGTTCGAAATGAATGCCGACACCGAGCGAGTGTGGACGTTTCCCGCGAACCGCGACGAATTGCGCCGGACCGCGGAAGTGCTGATCCACGATAAATCCTTGATCGATGACGCGTACCTCGACGCGCGCATGGAGATCCTGCACGGCGATGCGGCTTACGGTCGATATTTCACCGCCATGTTCGGCGGCGACCGCCGCACATATGCCGATCAGGCCGTGCTTACCGACGGCGAACTGGCAGGCATTCGCTGCAAGGTGTCCATGCTGCATGGGCGCGAGGACGTCGGGTTCCCGCCATCGATTTCTCTTGCCATCGCCGAGCGGATTCCGCAGGCCGACGTCACGTTGCTCGGACTCTGCTCGCATTCGATCGCGATGGAACAGCCCGAAAAATTCCTCGCCGCTGCCCGTTCACTGTTCCCGATGATGCCCGCAGCCGCAAACCAAGGATCCGCATGACCGAAGAACAACACATTGGGACGACGATCTACGGCAGAGTGATCGACGGCTTGAACCCGCCGATCGAGAACGGAGCCGTGGCCTTCAAGGGGGAGAGGATCCTCTGGGTGGGAGAGGCCGGCGCCATGCCTGCGGGCTACGCACAGCGCGATTTTCGCCAGATCCGGCTGCCGGGACGCAGCGTACTGCCCGGCCTGATCGACGGTCACACCCACATCTCCTTCGGCGAGGCCCGCTCCGAAGAGGAATTGGCTCTCTACACCCCGGTCGAATACCGGACGCTCAAGGCAGGCATGAATGCCAAGAGGATCCTGCAGGCGGGCGTCACCAGCGCATTCGATGCGGCGACCACTTATAACATTGCGCCCTGCATACGCGACGCGATCGATGTCGGCATGATCGAAGGTCCCCGATTTGCGGTCTCCGGGCGGCAGCTGACGACCCATCAGGGTCTCGAGGACTCCTTTCCCAACGAAATGCAATTTCCGCCGGGACAAGCGGCGGTCCTGATCAAGACGAAAGAGGATTTGATCGAAGCAATCCGCTACCAAGTGAAGGATCGCGTCGACTGCATCAAGGTGTCGGGCTCGAGCGATTCGCTGATCACTCCCGACTCATTGGACGGCTCAGCGTTGACGGTCGAAGAATTGACGATTATCGCAACCGAGGCGCGGCGCCTCGGGGTCATGAGTTCGGTTCACGCCCGCTCGCGGGATTCCGTGATCGGTGCGGCCAAGGCTGGATTTGACGTCATTTTTCACGCCTCGTACATCGATGAAGAGGGAATCGACCTGTGCCTCAAGAACGGCTGCGTCATCATTCCCACCCTGACCCTGCTCATCAACATCGTCAACGCCAATCACGGGCAGGCCGGCGCTTCCGGCGTCGGAGCCTTCTCGAATGAAATAGAGGCGGCGCGGGTCGGTCTGGCCAAGGCGTGGCGGGCCGGTGTCCCGATGATCGCGGGTTCGGAATCCGGGTGGTCAGCCGTGCCGTACGGTCAATGGCACGGACACGAAATGCAGGTCTTCGTCGAATTGCTCGGTATGACGCCCTTGCAGGCGATTCACTGCGCCACGCTCGGTGCGACCCGGATTTTGCGGCGCTTCGGTCACGAAGTCGGGAAGCTGGAAGCGAACAGGCTTGCGGACATCATCGTCGTCAACGGCGATCCGACGCGGGACATTTCGGTCCTGCAAAAAAAGGGTCTCCTGGATTTCGTATTCAAAGGTGGTGTGGAAGTGGACAGGAAGCCCTTGCCCGTGCCGCGCCGCTGGTATTTCGAAAAGCACAAAGTGTTCCTGAATGGAACCTTCAACTACGACGAGTCGAGCAACGGCGGTGTCGTCGTTCGGTAATGCGGTGTCGCCGTTCGTAAATGAGGCATCGGGCCATCGGCCCCACAACTTGGAATAAAATGAAACTCGTCACATATCGAATCAATGAAGAGATTTTCGTCGGCCGCTGGGACCCGACGCACAGGACGGCGCGCGCACTCTCGCTCGGCGGGAAGCCGGTCACGGACATGGTCTCGCTCATGGCGGACGGCAGCGCTTTGTCCCGGTGCAGCGCGTCGGACCGGGCGTTGGCACTGGATGAAATCGAGCTTCTGGCGCCCATCCCGCGCCCGGCACGCAATATCTTTTGCGTAGGCAAGAACTATTTGAAACACGCACGCGAGTTTTCGCGCAGCGGCTTCGACGCGGGACAGAGCGCGCCCGCCGACGCGATTCCCGAACTGCCCATCGTTTTCACCAAGCCGCCGGAAACCGTAATCGCTCATGGCGCAAAGGTATGGAGCGCGCAAGACATCACGACATCTCTTGATTACGAGGCCGAGCTTGCCGTCATCATCGGCAAGGGCGGGCGTGGCATCGGCAAAGCGGACGCCATGAGCCATGTGTGGGGATATACCATCATCAACGACGTGACGGCTCGAGATTGGCAGCGCCGCCACAAGCAGTGGTTCCTGGGCAAGTCGTTCGACACATTTTGTCCCATGGGTCCCATGGCCGTCACGGCGGACGAGATCGATGCTGCGAACCTCGACGTCAAATGCTGGATCAACGGCGAGTTGCGTCAGGACGCCAACACTCGAAATCTCATCTTTGACGTGCCGACGCTCATTCAGACGATATCGGCGGGAATCACCTTGTATCCCGGCGACATCATCTCCACGGGCACACCGGAGGGGGTGGGCATTGGCTTCGAGCCGCCCAAGTTCCTGAAGCCCGGAGACGTCATGTCCATCGAGATTCAAGGCCTCGGCCGCCTCGAAAACCAGGTGGAATGAGGGGTCGGGGCCGATCCGGCGTCGTTGGAACCATCATCGCTGTTTCGCTCGAGGCGATGATCCCGCGCGTCGAGGCTTGATCGGACGTTTGGCCTGCTGCTGCGAAGCTGCCGCCCGGGCCGGATCGCGAGCCTTTTTTTTGCGGTCGTTGGTCCACCCGGCATTCGTCATCTTCGAGTTCATCATCTTGCGCAAGAGGTGCAGCAAGCGCGTCCGTTCCGTCGGCGTCA
>DASYFQ010000121.1:0-4310 GCA_036498345.1 Steroidobacteraceae bacterium | reverse complement strand
ATGGCGTTCGTTATCGTGCAGCACTTGCCCGCCGAGCATGAGAGCCTGCTCGCCACGTTGCTCTCGCGCGCAACTGCGATGCCGGTGGTCGAAGTTCATGACGAACCCCATGTCGAGCCGAACTGCATCTATGTGATTCCTCCGAACCGCAGCATGCTGATTCGGGATGGCAAACTGGTGCTCATGGAGCGTGCGCCGGGGGTACACCATTCCGTAGACATCTTTCTGTCGGCCTTGGCGGAGAGTCACGCCCAGCGGGCAATCGGTGTCGTGCTATCGGGCACCGGCAATGATGGAATGGTCGGAATACAGGCGATCAAAGCCGCCGGCGGCATTACTTTCGCCCAGGATGCCACCGCCTTGCACGCCGGCATGCCGCAAAATGCGATCAATTCGGGATGCGTAGACTTCGTACTCTCGGCACGGAAGATCGCCCTGGAAATTGCCGCCCTGTCGAGCACCGCGCCATCGCCATTCGACCCTCCGCCTGACTCCGCGGGCAGCATTGAAAGCGTTTTACAGATGCTGCGGCAGAATCTTGGCGCGGATTTCTCCCAATATAAGGTGAACACGCTGCATCGTCGCGTGCGCCGGCGCATGGCGCTGCAAAGGATCGGCAGCGTGGAAGAGTACAAGGCTCATCTTGCCGATAACCCGGGAGAGGTGGATGCCCTATATCAGGACATTCTCATCAGCGTCACAAATTTCTTTCGTAATCCCGATAGCTTCGGCGCACTGAAAAACTTCATTCTCCCGGGCATTTTTGAGCATCATCGCGCCGATCAAGCCGTCAAGATCTGGGCGCTGGGATGTTCGACGGGCGAGGAAGTCTATTCGCTGGCGATAGTGGTGCAAGAGTACATGGAGGCGACGAACCAGTCGGCGAGAGTGACGGTATTCGGCACTGACCTCAACAATCTGGCCATCGAACGCGCGCGTCGCGCCTGGTATCCCAAAAGCATCGCTCAAGATGTCTCCAAAGCGCGGCTCGATAAGTTCTTCACCGAAGTGGAAGGCGGATATTGCGTCAATACCGCCATACGGGAGCAGTGCATATTTGCGCGTCACAACGCCTTGGTCGATCCGCCTTTTTCGAATATGGATTTGGTCAGTTGCCGCAATATGTTGATTTACCTGCAGTCAGGACTCCAGCGCAAATTGCTTCCCGTATTGCACTATGCGTTGAAACCAAACGGCATATTGTTTCTGGGTACTTCGGAGACCATTAGCCACTATCGAGATCTTTTCGAGCTGCGTGACGGTCGGCATAAATTCTACGCCAAGCGGCCGGTGCAAAATCGGATCGAAATGAGCTTCCCCGTGGCTGCCGGCGTCGTCCCGGCTGCCGGGCAGTTCAAGCGCAAAGCCGGCAGCGTTACCCGCGACTCCCCATTGGATGGCCAGCGCGAGGCCGAACGCGTATTGCTCAAGCACTTCGCGCCGGCAGGGGTGTTGATCGACGCGGACGCGGAGATTCTTCAATTCAGGGGAGAGACCGAGCCATACCTGACGATCTCCGAAGGCAGGCCGACGTTGAACGTCCTGAAAATGGCCCGTGAAGGCCTCCTGGCACCACTGCGAACGGCGTTGCAGCAAGCCCATCGAATCGAAGGAAGCGCGCGCATCGATGACGTGGTGATCAAGAGCAACGACGGCATTCTGACCGTTACGCTGATCGTGATTCCCGTTCCGCACGCGCCGTCCGCGTCGCGATCTTACTGGGTTCTCTTCGAGCCATCCCAAGGCGCCGCAGAGAAGCGCGGCAGCCGTTTTAAGCCGCGCGTCTCGAAGAATCAGAAAACGAGCGAGAGCCAGCGGCAGATTCACGTGTTGACGCAGGAATTGGCGGCAACGCGCGAGTATCTGCAATCGACGATCGAGTCCCAGGAGGCCACCAACGAGGAATTACAATCGGCGAACGAGGAGGTCCAATCCGCCAACGAAGAGCTGCAAAGTACCAACGAGGAGCTGGAGACGTCCAAAGAGGAAATACAGTCGAGCAACGAAGAGCTCACCACGGTCAATGAGGAATTGCGCGTCCGCAACGACGAACTGGACCGCGCTAACAATGACCTCAACAATGTATTCAGCAGCGTGCAGATGGCGGTCGTGATTCTCGGCCGCGATCTGCGGGTCCGTCGCTTCACGTCGCCGGCACAACGCGCCTTCAATATCCTGCCGGGCGATGTGGGGCGGCCGATCGGCGACATCAATCTCAGATTGGCGGTCGAGGATTTTCCTGAATCGCTGTCGGCCGTGATCACGCAAGGCATCGATCATGAGTCGGAGGTACGAAGCGATGACGGCCGGCGGTATCTCTTGCGCGTATGTCCCTATCGGACGGCGGGACAGAAGATCGAAGGTGCGACCGTGGTGTTGATCGATATCGACACATTGGCGCAAACGCAGGACAGTTTGCGCAGGCGTATTGCCGACCTGGCGGTGGCGGACCGGCACCGGAACGAATTCTTGGCGATTTTGGCGCACGAATTGCGCAATCCCTTGGCGCCGCTGCGCAATGCCGCGCAGATTCTGCGATTGTCGCCGGCGGATGCGGACGTCAGCGCCAAGGCGCGAGAATTGATAGAACGGCAGGTAAAGCATATGTCGCGGCTGGTCGGGGATCTTTTGGATGCCGCGCGCGCGCAGCACGGTCAGATACACTTGCAGCGCGAAGTGCTGGATTTGCGTCCGGTCGTGGAGCGCGCGATAGAAATGATGCGGCCGCAGTTCGACGCTCGCCGCCAAACCCTGCGCGTCCAACTTCCCGGAGTGCCGGCCGTGATCGATGGCGACGCGGTGCGGCTCGAACAAGTCATCAGCAATCTCTTGAACAATGCCAACAAGTATACGGGCGAGATCGGCTGCATCGACGTGGCGTTGGACATATCCACGCAAAAGGCAGAACGGCCGGAGGCGGTCATTCGCATTCGCGACACCGGCGAAGGCATCGATCCTGACCTATTGCCGCGGCTATTCGATTTGTTCACTCAAGCCGATCGGTCTTTGGCGCATTCTCAAGGCGGGTTAGGCATCGGCTTGAGCCTGGTCCGGACCCTGGTCGAGCTGCACGGCGGCAGCGTCGCTGCGCGCAGCGAGGGACGCGGTTGCGGTAGCGAATTCATCATTCGAATTCCCCTGTCGACGAATATACATGCGCCGGCGGATGAGGGGGGCGAAACCGTTGCGCATGGCCGCAATTCGCGCTCGCAACGCATACTCGTCGTCGACGATAGCACGGACATTCGCGAAAGTACGGCCATGATGCTCTCCCTCGAGGGGTATGAGACACAGGTCGCAGCAAGCGGGGAGGAAGCATTGCAGATGGCAGCGAGCTTCCGGCCGAACGTCATCTTGCTCGACATCGGTCTGCCGGATCTGAGCGGGTACGAGGTTGCTCGACGGCTGCGCGAATCGGGCGACTTCGCCGTCACACGAATTATTGCCGTCAGCGGCTATGACACCCCGGAGGCGCGCGATCGAGCGGTCGAAGCAGGATTCGACCACCATCTCAGCAAGCCTGTTCCGCTGAAGGAGCTCGAGAAGCTATTGAGCGCGTGAGCGCCGGCAATGCGCGTCCGGGCTTGACAGTGAGGGCAGGTGTAGGTGTCGGCCTACGCAGTGTCGCTCCCCAGTCGGACACTTGCCGCGTACAGTGCCGAAGCCCGGCTCTTTCTCAGGCGGAGCTAAGTCTATATCCTTGTTGCGCTAGGGAGCGGAGCAAGCATTAAGCTTTATAACTCAATGAACCTCACAATGAATAATTGGCAAGCGGGCGATGTGCTGGACGCTGCCGTGCAAACGCTGATCAACGAGCGCTGCCACCGAGCCTATGTTCACGACATGCGCGGGGGACTCCAGGCCGTTTACAGCTCGCTAGAGGTGCTCGCTAGGTCGGCCAAAAACGGCACGCCCAATACCGTGCTGATCGACAATGCCTCCTCCATTGCCAAACGCGCGATGGCGAATCATGAGCGAGCCTTGGTCGACATCGTCAATCAAGTAACCGGGCCCGACGACGTTCCCGCGGTCGTGAATCTCGCGAGTCTGGTCAAACAAGCGCAGCAGTTTTTGCGCAACGATGCGCTCGGCAAGGGCATCAGGTTGGGATTGTCCGGTGACGAAGATGTGCTGGTGTTTAGCCAGCGGAATAAACTGCGCTCGCTAATCCTCGGCCTGCTCGCCTTGGGTATCGACGGCTTGCCCACGGGAGCGGAGTTGCATATCGAATTGCGCCGCGTGGAGGGCTATGCCCTGCTGGAACTGCGTTCTGACCTGATCTACAACGACATTCGCGAGGCGGAAGACCT
>DASYFQ010000120.1:0-8543 GCA_036498345.1 Steroidobacteraceae bacterium | reverse complement strand
TCATGACGTCTTCTCTTCGCTAAGTTGGCGGATGACGATCTGCGTCCAGCGTTCGAAATCGGCAGCCTTCAAATCGTCACCGGAGTAGTTGGCCTCATCCGCGAGAGCGAAGATCTGGCGGATATCATCTTTGTCGGTGTCCTCGATACGCTCGTCGATGAGAGCTTCGGATATCTCCTCTGGTGTCACTTGCCAGCGCGCGCCCAAAGTTTGTTGTAGCGCAGAGCGCGCGGAATTCAGGAACACGGCCGAGTCGCCGGCGGCGGATGCCGCGCGCATCTTGTCCAACAGGGTTTGGGTCAACTGCGACCGCGCGCGTTCGCGCTGCCTTTGGGTATCGAGCGCGTCGCGCTCCCGGCGGCGCAGCGCGACCCACCCGCCGCCGAACAGGAGGGCGAGCGCGGATGAGAGGCCTACGAATCGCGCTTGAAAATAGGGGGGAACCAATGAATCGACGCGCGCTTCGGTCACCGTATGATCGGGGCGCAGCCCGCTGTGCGCTTCATCGGCGGCGGCTCCCGCGGCCCCTGCGGCCCCTGCGGCGCTCGGCGGCGGCTCGTTTGCGGCGCTTTCCGCGGGCGGCGTAACCGTGACGGTGAGGGGCGCGCTGTGCGCCGTTTCGTAGCGGCGAGCGCCGGGATCGAAATAGCTGAAGTTGAGCGCCGGGATGGTTTGGGTGCCGGGCTGCGATGCGATGAGCGGCTGCTCGAAGACTTTCTCGCCCCGATATCCGACGGGATCAGTCGAGTTGAATGTCGCCTTTGGCTCGTACGTTTTCCATCGTGCGTCGCCGCCGAGCATGGAACTCTCGACCCGATCGAAATTGCCGGCACCATGCACGTGCATGCGCAGAGTGAGCGGATCACCCGCCGTATTTTTCGCGGACGATATATCGGTGCTGATCTTGAAGGTCCCGACGGCGCCCCCGAAGTCAGGAGGCCTTCCCTCCGTGGGCAGGGGCAGCACCTTGATCGCCGCTTCCGGGCTGGACACGGTGACGTCCCTCGGAATGGTCGCGCCGAAGAAATTTTGCAAGAACGGGTCACCCAGGAGATCGTCCAGCATCGTATCCCGTTGCGGACGGGTGCGTACCCGCACGGTGAGCGGTGTCTCGAAGGCGAGCGTATAGGTACCGGGCTTGACTGCCGCCAGCAGGCTGCGCCACGTGTACACCGTGAAGGCCTTACCGTCGATGGTCTTCGGGGCGCGCTCCGGCTGATGAGAGAGATTGTTGAGGGTGAAATCGCCGCTGTTGAGCTTCGGCAGGCCGTTGATCGAGGCGACGAATCCATCGCGCATGCCGACCTGAATTTCCACCGGCACGCTCTCGCCGACGTAGATTTCGTGCTTGGGCATTTCCAAGTGTACGAAGGCAGAGCCGTCAGGGGTCAGGTGAATGCCATTGGGGAGGGAGCCGCCGGGTAGCGGGGGGCTCTGACCGGGTGAGGCGCCGTTGCCAAAACGTGACGACCCGCCGCCGCTGCTTGGATTGACTCGAAGCACCAGGGGCGGCGACGTCGGCGTCAGGCCTGGGATCGTGAATACGCCGGCTTGGTCCGGAGTTACCCGAATAATGGTCGACGTCGACTCGATCGTCCTGCCATTGATCGATTGAATCTGGCGAGATTGACCGACGACTCGAAATTCCAATCCGGATACCACCGGTAGAGGCACCGATAGCGTCCCCCCGCCGGAGGTGAAAATGATGAGTCGCGCCGACTCGCCGACTTCGATCTGCGCCGGCTCGATGGTCGCATCTACCGAGGGGACGGCGGCCGACGCCGTGCCGGCCACGACAATATAAATCGCGATTGCCGCCATCAGTGCGCACCAGCGACGAATGGGCACTCTCATCACCAGTCCTTCACCGGCTTGTCCGGCGGTGTATCGGGTGTCCTGCGAGCGACGGGCAAACCCAGTGCGTGTCGCTCCTCTCCCTTTTGCGAGTCGAGCAATTCGCGCGCCTCCTCCGCGCTCATCTGGCCGGGAAGACGCTGGGCATCGCCCTGGTCGGCACCGCCCTGGTTGGGCGGATTTTCGCCGTTACCGGCAGCGGGCTTGGGTTGGCCATTACCAGGTTTGGGCTGCCCTGTGCTCGGCGGCGGCTGCTGGCCGGGTGGCGGCTGTTGCGCGGGTGGTTGCTGGCCAGGCGGTTGCTGACCTGGTGGTTGCTGGCCCGGTGGCTGCTGGCCGGGTGGTGGCTGTTGACCTGGCGGTTGCTGGCCAGGCGGTTGCTGGCCCGGCGGCTGCTGGCCTGGCGGTTGTTGGCCCGGTGGCTGCTGACCAGGCGGTTGTTGGCCCGGTGGCTGCTGACCTGGCGGCGGCGGGCCGCCGTTTCCGTTTCCCTGCTGCGGGTTTTGGGACGGATTCTGATTGGGCGACTGATTCGGATTTTGTGGTGGATTTTGCTTTTGCTTGAGTTCCGCGATCTTGCGCTTCACGAAGTCGCGGTTGAACTTGCTGTCCGCGTCGTCGGCACGCAATTGCAGTGCTGTGTCATACGCCTTCACTGCCTGTGTCCACGTCTGCAGGGTCTGCTGGGGAGCGCTCTCCTCGGTCTTCTGCCCGCTACGGTACAACGTGTTGCCGAGGTTGTAGTAAGCGTCCTCTTGCGCGGCCAGGCGCCCCGCGTCACCCGATGGCGCGCGGCTGATCGATTCTTGAAACGCCTGTGCCGCCTGCGGGAACTGCCCGGCCCGGTAGGCGGCGGTTCCAACGTTGTATTGCAGTTCGGGCTTCTTGGGGGAGCGCTGCGCGGCCGCGGCGTACTCGCGTGCGGCAGTGACGAAATCGCCTTTCTTGTACGCTTCTTCGGCGCTCGTCGTCGACGCACGCAGCGGACCGGCCGGGGCAAACGCTGACAGCAGTACCAAGACGGACACCGCGGGTAGGGACATGGCACTCGGACCCGCCATCGCCGGCCGCGCGGACACGCGATCGCGCCGCCGAACGCGGACGCGGCGGCGCGTGCCGATGAGTACACTCATGAGCAGCAGCGCCAGCGACCCCGCCAGCGGCCATTGATAGCGCTGGATGTAGACCCTTTGCTGACGCGACGCGAGATCATGCTTGAGCAGCGGCGCGAGGCTGCGCCGGTAAATCGCCTGGAATCCCTCCCCCTGCGCACCGAGCGGGGCATATTGACCGCCGGTGGCGGCCGCGATGGCCTTCAGCGCCGGCTCATCGAGCCGCGATTTGACGAAGTTGCCCGACTCATCTTTGACGAAGCCGCCGTTGTTCGCGGCCGCGTTGTTCGGGATTGCGTTCAGCGGGATGAGATCGCCCTGCGCCGTGCCCACGCCGACGGTGTAGATCTTGAGTCCGTCCTCACGGGCCGCGGCCTGCGCGGCGATCAAGGCGTCGCCCTCGAGATCTTCGCCGTCGGTGACCAAGATGAGAATCTTGTCGCCGGCGGGGCGGCGCCGCAGTGCCGCCTCGGCCTCGCGAATGGCGCTCGCAATATTGGTGCCGCCGCGCGGAATGGTATTGATGTCGATTGCGTTCAGCGATTCGTGAAACGCTCCATAGTCGAGGGTGATGGGACAGACCAGAAAAGCATCGCCTGCGAAGGCCACCAGTCCCACCGCGTCGCCGTCCAATTCGTTGGTAAAGTCGTCAATCGCAAGTTTGGCTCGGGTGAGCCGGTCGGGCTTCACATCGGGGGTCGACATGCTGCGCGATGTATCAACGGCAAAAATGATTTCAATGCCGCGGCGGCTGATCTGTTCCCAGCGATAGCCCACCAGCGGTCCCGCGAGGGCGATGAACAGCATCGCCAGCGCCGCCAAGGTGAGTCCGCGCTGCATGCGGCGCCGTGCGAGGGATACCGACTGCGTGAGTTGCTCGCGCAGATGCGCCGAGACGAAACGCGCGAGCGCGGCGTGCTGACGCGCATCGTAGCGGCGCCACAGCCACAGGAGGCAGAGGCAGGCGATGAATCCTGCCGGCAGCCATGCGGGATGGCTGAACGTCACGGCAGTCTCCGGAAGCGGGTGTGCTGCAGCAGCATGCCAAATCCAAAGATGGCCGCCGCTGGGACCAGCGCCCAGGAGTAGAGCTCATCGACGTGCTCGAACTTCTGCACGGTCTGTGCGGTTTTCTCGAGGCGATTGATTTGCTCGTAGATTTTCTGCAGGGAATCCGTATCGGTGGCGCGATAAAACTTGCCGCCGGTCGCGTCGGCCACGGCCCCGAGGGTCTTCTCGTCCACATCCACCTTGTCCATGATCAAGTGAGTGCGGCCGGCCTCGTCCCGCATCGGAATGGGAGCCATGCCGCGCACGCCGACGCCGATGGTATAAATTCTTACGCCCATCGCCTTGGCCGCCTCGGCCGCGGCAATGGGCGAAATCTTGCCGGTGTTGTTCATGCCGTCGGTCAGCAGAATGACCACCTTGGATTTTGCCGACGTGGTGCGCAAGCGATTGACGCTCGCGGCGATCGCCGAGCCGATGGCGGTGCCGTCGTCGGCGCCCACGGCGGTACTGACGCGCTCGAGATTCTGCTGCAGCCAATCATGATCGAGGGTGAGCGGGCTGACCAAATAAGGAGCGGCAGCGAAGGCGATGAGCCCGATGCGATCGCTGGGCCGCTCCTCGATGAATCTCGACACCACGGACTTGACCACCTCGATGCGGTTCACACGCCGATTGTCCACCAGAAAGTCGAGCGCCTGCATGGAGCCCGACACATCGAGCCCGAGCACGATGTCGATGCCATTGGCGGTCACTTCGGTGCGGCTATGCGCGCGTTGCGGGCGCGCGAGCCCGACAATCATGAGTGCGCCGGCGAGCACGGGGAACAGCCACAGCCATCCGCCCGCGCGCGTACGCGCGCTGCGCGCTACCTCTCGGGCAAGACCCACGTCCGAGAATTCGACGGCGGCGACCGGACCGCGCCGGCCACGCAAAAGCATCACCATGGGCAGCAGCGCGAGCAGCCACAGCCACTCAGGTTGAAGGAAGCGAATCATGCGCCTCCTTCGCGGGGGTTAGCCGGGGGCCGGGCTTTGGCGTCCCGGTGGGGGGCTGGTGAGCTTGCGCCGCAGGCAGGGGTTTGGAAGATTCGATCACGAAAGTGCGGGCGCTCTGATGCAGAGATTCCATGAGCCGCATCGACAGGCCCATGCCTGCGAATTTTGCCATATCGCATTGCTCGAGGAACTGCGCCAACAAATTGCGATGCGCGGCGAGCGCGGCATTGGAGGATTCGAGCAGGTCGTGCAGAAATTCCTCGGTGGTGCGATGAGTGGCGGTGACCTTGAACTCATCCTCGATGTAGCGACGCACGATGTCGGAAATCGCGATGGAAAACTCCCGCACGCTCGAGGGCTGCATGAGCGAGCGGATCTCCTCGAGGCGCTGGAGCGCGATTTCGAATAGCTGCTGAGCGCGGGGTGCCTTGCGCCGCCGCGCCCAGCGCCACGCGGCGTAGCCGCCGATCGCGAGCAGCGCGGCGCCCGCCAACAAGGCCACCAACTCCCAGAGGGGAAAGATGCCTTTGGGTCCGCGGATGTCGCGAATGTCCTCGGCGGCCGCGGCGTCTGTGGCCGGAGCGTGTGCGGCCGCGGCGTCTGTGGCAGCAGCGTCTGTGGCCGCAGCGTGTGCAATCGCGGCACCCGTGGTCGCGGCGCCGGCGGCGTTGACCACGCCCGCCGGCAGGGCACTCGAGAACGCGGCGATGAGCCCGATCGCCGCGGCGCACGTGGACGAGGCTCGATTGGCCATGCGCCGGCTCATACGCGCCGGCGCTCGCGGGTCTTGAAGAATCGCTGCAGGGCGGGCATGTAGGGCGAATCGGTTTTGAGTTCCAGGGTGTCGACGCCCTCGGAGCGAAAGTCGTTCACCATGCGGCGCGCGCGCTCGATCGACAGCTCGTTGAAGCGCTTGCGCACGGCGGCGTTGGCGGTGTCGAGTTCGATGATCTCGCCGGTTTCCGCGTCTTCCAGCGCGAGCACGCCGACGTTGGGAAGCTCCTTCTCGCGCGGGTCCGCGATTTGCACGGCGATGAGATCGTGACGTCGATTGGTCTGGCGCATGGCGCGCCGCAGTTCCGCGCGCGCACGGTCCGGATCACCGGGGGACTGGAAATCGGAGATCAGAAACACGATGGCGCGCCGGTGCAGGACGTGATTGGCCACATCGAGCGCCTTCACGCCGTCGGTACCGCGGCCCTCGGGAGTGTGATAGAGGATGTCGCGCACCACGCGCAGCACATGCCGGCGGCCTTTCTTGGGCGGCAGGTAGCGCTCGATGCGATCGGTGTAGAGCAAGAGGCCGACCTTGTCGCTGTTGCGGATCGCGGAGAACGCCAGAACGCTGGCAAGCTCGGCGGCGAGATCGCGTTTGCTCAAGGCGGCCGAGCCAAAATTTCCCGAGGCGCTGATGTCCACCAGCAGCAGAATCGTGAGTTCGCGCTCCTCGGTAAACTTCTTGACGAAGGGCCGGCCGGCGCGCGCCGTGACATTCCAGTCGATGGTGCGCACTTCGTCGCCGGGGCTGTATTCGCGCACTTCGTCGAAGTCCATGCCGCGGCCCTTGAACACCGAATGGTATTCCCCGGCCAGGCTGTCATTGACCATGCGGCGGGTGCGGATCTCCAGTTGCCGCATGCCGCTCATGATGGCTTTCGTGGACTTGGTGGTGTCTGCCGGCATGGGGATCAGGGCACGGGAAGGGCGTCTAGAATCTTGTGGACCACGTCCTCGGAGGTGACGTTCTCGGCCTCTGCTTCGTATGTCACGGAGACACGGTGCCGCAGCACGTCCAAGGCGATGGTCTTGACGTCCTGCGGCGTCACATAGTGGCGGCCGTTGAGAAACGCGATGGCCCGCGCGGCGAGGGTCAGGTTGATCGTGGCGCGCGGCGAGGCGCCGGTTTGAATGTAACCTTCGAGGTTCAAGGACTTTGCGATGGGCGGGCGCGTCGCGAGCACGAGATCCACGATGTAGTTCCTGATCTTGTCGTCCACGTACAGGGTATTGACGATATGGCGGGCGTTCAAAATCTGCTGGGCCGACACCACGGGACGAGCGCTCGGCAGCGCGTCCGAGGTTGCCATCGCATCCAGGATGGCGCGTTCTTCGGTCCGGTTGGGGTAGCTCACCACCACCTTCATCATGAACCGGTCGATCTGCGCCTCGGGCAGCGGATACGTGCCTTCCTGTTCCAGCGGATTCTGCGTCGCCAGCACCAGAAACGGATTGGGCAGCGGATAGGTCTCATCGCCGATGGTTACTTGGTGCTCCTGCATGGCTTCCAGCAGCGCGCTCTGCACTTTCGCCGGCGCGCGATTGATCTCATCCGCAAGAATGAGATTGCTGAAGATCGGGCCCTGCTTGGTGCGGAAGGCGCCGTCCTGGGGGCTGTAGATCATGGTGCCGACGATATCGGCCGGCAACATGTCCGGCGTGAATTGCAGGCGCTTGAAGCGCACCGCAACCGCGCTGGCCAAGGTTTTCAGCGCCAGGGTCTTGGCCAATCCGGGTACACCCTCGAGGAGTACGTGGCCGTTGGTGAGCAGCGCGACCAAGAGCCTGTCCAGCAGATGCTTCTGACCGACTATGACCCGCGCCATCTCCGTTTGCAGCGGCCCGATCCAGCCGGAATTATCCAGCACAGTCTCGCGCGCGGCGCGCATGGCGGCGTCGGATTCGACCGGCATCGGGCGCGATTCCTGAATGGCCGCAGGTTTTTGATTCATTAGCCTTAAATCCTCGTTGACAGATTTGTTCCGCATGGACGACGTCCCTTGGAACTTCGGGGTCACCGGAGGTTCCCTTTCGGCGGCGGCGCGCCGATCGAAAAACCCCTGACAGTGAGTGGAGACTTTACATAGTGCCGTGCGGCGGCGGGACGTCCTTGTTCGGGTTAATCAGATACTTGTGTCCCGTCGCGCTTTGGCTGTAGACCGCGATGGTCTCGAGGTCCAGGGCTTCGGCCAACGATACCTCGCCGGCGTAGGTGCTGGCGAAGGTGGTCTTCAGCTCCGAGGCGACGCGCTGCTTGAGGCTTTGCGTCGCGTCGGGTCCGATCTTCTGCAGAAAGGGGGTAACCAACCAGCCGCCGACTCCCCATGCCATGCCGAAGTTGCGGTTGAGTTCGATCGGACCCTGGCCCAGACCCCCATAGACGTAGACCTGCTTGTGAATCGTCGAGCCATAGCGGCTGTAGTGCTTGGCCTTTCTCAAGATGGCCGCCTCCATGCACATCAGAATCTGGCCGGCGAGCTTGCCGCCGCCGATGGCATCGAAGGCAAGGGTCGCGCCCGTGGCCGCCATTGCTTCGATGAGATCCTGGACGAAGGTGGGGGAGTTGGAATTGCACACGTGGGCGGCGCCCATGGCCCGCAATAGATCGACTTGACCGTGACTGCGAACGATGTTCACGAGGGCGATCCCATCCTCGAGGCAAACCCGATTGAGCATCTGGCCGAGGTTCGAGGCGGCCGCGGTGTGCACCAACGCAGTATGGCCTTCGCGGCGCATGGTCTCGACCATGCAGAGCGCCGTGAGCGGATTGACGAAGGACGAGGCGCCTTCGGCG
>DASYFQ010000119.1:0-10341 GCA_036498345.1 Steroidobacteraceae bacterium | reverse complement strand
GCACGGCCACCAAGAAGATTTAAGCGCTGCCGACGTTGAAGCATTTGCCCGAAGGCGTGCACTTGGTAGAAACGGGCACCACCGAGTACATGAAAGAGTTGTACCAGAATTTTCTCTTGGCCGTCGGCGCCGGCATCCTCATGGTGTTCGCCGTGCTGGTCTTGCTGTTCGTGCGCGTTCTTCAGCCCATTACGATCCTGTCCGCGCTGCCGCTGTCGCTCGGAGGCGCCGTTCTGGCGCTGCTGCTCACCGGCCTGCCGTTCTCGCTCCCCGTGGTGATCGGCGTGTTGATGCTGATGGGTATCGTCGCCAAGAATTCGATATTGCTGGTCGACTTCGCCATCGAGGAAATGCGTGCCGGGAAGACGCGGCTCGAGGCCATTCTCGAGTCGGGTCACAAACGCGCACGGCCCATCGTCATGACCACGGTCGCCATGGTCGCGGGCATGTTGCCGGTGGCGATCGGATGGGGCGGGGACAGCGACTTCCGCGGGCCGATGGCGATCGCCGTCATCGGCGGATTGATCACATCCACGGCGCTGACGCTGGTGATCGTGCCGGCCGTATTCACGGTCCTCGACGACATCGAGCGCTGGATCGCGCCCAAGGCCGGCAAATTGCTGGCGGAAACGCCGGCGGCAACCAGGGCCGAATCCGCCGTTTGAGGATATTGCCGCTGCTCATCGCGAGTCTGGTTGCCGCGCTCCCTCCGGCGGCAAAGGCGGACGTTTTGGCCGCGGTGAACTGGTCCCGACAACGCGGCTGCCATGCCTCCGCGACGCGGGTTCCGTTGCAGAATAGTCTGAAATTGCGGAACGCCGCGGGGCGGCTGGCCGGCGGCGCCGGCCTCCATGAGGCGTTGGGGGCGGCGGGATATGTGGCCTCGGAATCCTCGGCGCTGCATCTCTCGGGGCCGGTGAGCGACGCGCAAATCGCGCGCACGCTGACCGCCAACTATTGCCGCACCTTGATCGATCCCAACCTGCGGGAAATGGGTGCGGAACGCCGCGGTTCCCAAGTGTGGCTGGTGCTCGCCGCGCCCGTGGCGCTGCCCGCCGCCGCCGACGCCGCCTCGGTGAGCCGGCGCATACTGGATCTCGTGAATGCGGCGCGCGCTGCCGGACACCGTTGCGGTGCGAAGTATTTCGCGCCCGTGGCGCCTTTGACGCTCAACTCGAACTTGACCAATGCGGCGCTCGCGCATTCGCGGGAAATGGCGCGGAACAATTCGTTGGATCATCGCGGACGCGACGGCAGCACCCCCGCCGTGCGCGTGGAGCGCGCCGGCTATGGCGCGCATCGCATCGTCGGCGAGAATATTGCGGCCGGCGCCATGACGGCGGTCGAAGTCACTGAAGGATGGCTCGACAGCCCGGCGCATTGTGAAAACATCATGGATGGACGATTCACGCAGATCGGAATCGCGTACGCCGCGAGTCCGAACACCGCCGCGGGCATGTACTGGACTCAAGACTTCGCCGCGCCCCGATAGGATGACGGCCGACTAGTCCATCACGGCATGGGCGTCCGCGTCGGAAGCCTTCGGCCTTTCGGGCGGCCGTATGAGCAGCAGCAGCGGTGTGACCGCCAGGGTGAGGAACAACATCAGCCAGAAATCGTCGATGTAGGCGATCATGGCGGCTTGCTGCGTGACCGTGCTGTCGAGGAGGGCGGCGCCGCTCTGCGTGCTCAGGTCATAAGCGCGGGCTATGGCGGGGTTGTGCCAGGCCGGATTGGCATGAGTGAGACGCTCGGTCAGCGAGGCGTGCGCGGCGACGGTGTTGCGCACCAACATGGTTTGCACCAGCGAGATGCCGATACTGCTGCCGATGTTGCGCACCAGGCTGAACAGGGCGGTGCCCTGCGCGCGCATCGCGGGACTCAAGGTCGCGAACGTGGCGGCGCTCAACGGCACGAACACCAGTCCCATGCCGATGCCCTGAATCACACCCGGCCAAATGATGTCGCCCGTGGATAGCTCGATCGTGTAGTGGCCCATTTGCCATAACGACAGCGCGGTGATCGTGAAGCCGGCGAATAGCATCAGGCGTAGATCAACCTTACCGATGAGGCGGCCGACGATGAGCATCGTGATCATGGTGCCGGCACCCGAGGGTGCGGTGACCAGTCCGGTGGTGGCTACCGGGTAGTTCATCAATGTTTCCAGCATGGTGGGTATCAGCGCGCGCGTGGCGTACAGCACGAGGCCCACGATGAAAATGAACAAGACGCCGCTGACGTAATTCCGGTTCTTGAACAGGCGGAAATCGACGAAGGACCTGTCCGCCGGGGTGAGGGCGGTGTGTGCGATGAAATAGGTGGTCATCACGACCAGCGCGATCGCCTCGATCCACGTCTCCGTCGACGAAAACCAGTCGTTTTGCTGGCCGCGGTCGAGCAGGAGCTGCAGTGCGGCCAGGCCCAAGCTCAAGGTAGCGAATCCGAACGTGTCGAAACGCTGCTGCCGCGGGCCCGGCACCGGGCGGATGTATCTCCACATGCCATACGCGGCGAGCAGGCCGATGGGAACATTGATGAAGAACACCCAGCGCCAGTTGTAACTATCGGTGAGCCAGCCGCCCAATGTCGGTCCCAGTATCGGCCCCACCATGACGCCCACGCCCCAGATGGCCATGGCGGAGCCTTGCTTTTCCTTGGGGTTGATATCCAACAGGACGACCTGGGACAGCGGCACCAACGCCGCGCCGAATACGCCTTGCAAGAGTCGCGCGGCAACGATTTCGGCCAGCGAATTCGACATGCCGCACAACATGGACGCGACGGTGAAACCGGCGATGGAGGCCAAAAATACGTTCTTTTGCCCGAAGCGATCGACCATCCAACCGGTGAGCGGAGTGGCGATGGCCGCGGCCACGATGTACGCCGTCAGCACCCAGGCGATCTGATCCTGCGACGCCGACAGGGTTCCTTGCATGTGCGGAAGCGCCACGTTGGCGATCGTGCTGTCGAGGGTTTGCATGATGGTCGCCAACATGATGGAGACCGTGATCATGGGACGGTTGAGCGGCCGGATCATGGCAGGGAGTCGATGATGCCTTCCAGCCGTTCGAGAAGATCGGTCGCTGCGAGCAGGGCTTTAGGATCGATGTTGGCCAGCAGTTCCTTGCGAAACGTGGCAGCCTCCGCCCGCACTTTGTCGTACAGCAGATTGCCGGCCGGAGTCAGCACGACGCGCTTGATGCGGCGATCGGTGGTGGAGGGCTCCCGAATCACGAATCCCGCCTTCACCAAACGGTCCACCATGGCCACCATGGTCGCCCCTTCGACGGCCAGTCGATCGGCGAGCTCGGACTGCGACAGCGGCGTGCGAGCTTTGGCGGCGACCGCAATGGTCATCCAACTCGCCTGGCTGACACCCAAGTATTTGAGCCTGCGATCCACCGCCTGGCGCCAGGCCCGGGCCGTGCTTTGCAGTGCGCTGCTGAAACGTTCGTCCAGATCGCTCATGGGATTACGCTAATCGTTAGATAGCTAACTAATATACCACAGGCCGCTCGAGAGCGGACAGGGAACCTGCCGGTGCACCCAGGGTCTAGATTTCTATGAAAAGCGCGTCGTTGATGCTGACAACGAAATTCCACCAAGCCGTACTACCGCGCCGCTCGATCTCCGACGGACAGCTTCTCGATCCCAGCGACCCGGCCATCCATGCGATCACTGATTTTACGCGCGAGCTCCCTGTCACCGTCGACGAAGAGCGCCAGATCGACGATGCGTTACACGACATGATTCACCTCGGCGTTCGCGCGATGTTGGTGGTTCGCGAGCAGCGCATCGTGGGCTTGATCACGTCGTACGACATTCAAGGCGAGAGGCCGCTGCAATTCTTGCAGACATCCACGTACACCCGGCACCAGGAGATTCGCGTCGGACACATCATGACGCCGTGGGATAAGTTATTGGCGGTGGATTGGGAGAGCATTCAGGCGGCCCGCGCCGGCGATTTGCTGCAGGTGTTGGAAGAGGCCGGGATCACGCATTTGCTGGTGATCGAGGCCGGTAAGAAAAATACCCCGCCCATGGTGCGCGCATTGGTGTCGCGGGCGCGGCTTGCGCGTCAGTTGCAAGGCTTGCGGCGCGCCGGCTAACTCTTGAGCCAGATGACGGTGGCGATGCCGGCGAACGTCATCACCAAAGAGCCCGCCAGATGGGCCGCCACGGCGCCGAGCGCCCAGACGGCGCGGCCTGATTGCAGCAGCAGCACGATCTCTGCGGAAAAGGTCGAGAACGTGGTCAAGCCCCCGCAAAACCCCGTCGTCACGAACAGCCGCCATTCCGGTGCAAATGTCGGGTACGTGGTGAAGAAGGCGATTGCCATTCCGATGATGTAGCAACCGATGAGATTTGCCGCGAGCGTGCCCGGTGGAATAGTCGGGAAGTAGCGGTTGAGAAATATCGCGAGGCACCACCGCAGCAGACAACCGAGCATGCCGCCCACCGACACTGCAATGAACGATCTCCACATCAGCGATCGGGAGGATGTGGGACGTTGACAGATCGCATCCGATGGATCGTAATCGCTTTGACGCAACGAATCAAAAATGCATTCTTGGGGGACTGCACGGGCTATGAAAAAACCAAACATCAAAACCGATTTGCCCGGCCCCAAGGCGCGCGAGCTGCTGGCGCGCGATGCCCTGGTCGTCTCGCCGTCCTATCCGCGCGACTACCCCTTCGTCATGTCGCACGGCAAGGGGGCGGAAATCTGGGACGTCGACGGCAACCGCTTCTTGGATTTCGCCGCCGGCATCGCGGTGTGCAGCACCGGCCACAGCCATCCGGCGGTGGTTCAAGCCATCAAGGATGCCGCCGATCGGTTTTTGCATATTTCGTCCGACTACTGGCACGAGGGGCAAATCAAGCTGGCGGAGCGGCTCAATGAGCTGTCGCCCATGAAAGAGCCGGTCATGAGTTTCTTTGCTCAATCGGGCACCGAGAGCGTGGAAGCAGCATTGAAATTGGCGCGTTACACCACGGGACGGGGCCGGTTCATCGGTTTTTTGGGCGGCTTTCACGGCAGAACCATGGGTTCGCTGTCGTTCACGTCCAGCAAGTACACCCAGCAAAAGGGCTTCTTCCCCAGCATGCCCGGCGTGACTCATGTGCCGTATCCGAACAATTATCGGCCGCTGTTTGCGGGTGCGGATCAGGGCCGCGCGGTGCTGCGGTACATCGAGGACGTGCTGTTCGTGCACAATGTGCCTGCGAACGAGGTGGCGGGGATTCTCATCGAACCTATTCAAGGAGAGGGTGGCTACCTCGTGCCGCCCGACGGCTTTTTGCAGGGCCTGCGCGAGCTCTGCGATCGGCATGG
Organism: Steroidobacteraceae bacterium; assembly: GCA_036498345.1. Classification (GTDB taxonomy): domain Bacteria; phylum Pseudomonadota; class Gammaproteobacteria; order Steroidobacterales; family Steroidobacteraceae; genus Bog-1198. The sequence goes on along the minus strand of DASYFQ010000119.1, from coordinate 5,006 downwards.
GATTCTGCTGATATTCGATGAAGTTCAGTCCGGCATCGGCCGCACCGGCAAGATGTTCGCCGCCCAGCACTGGGATGTCCGCCCTGACATCTTGACACTGGCCAAGGGGCTCGGCTCCGGCCTGCCCATTGGAATGGTCGTGGCCAAGCGCAGCATCATGCAGAAGTGGACCCGCGGCGCTCACGGCAATACCTTCGGCGGAAATCCTCTGTGCTGCGCCGCTGCGCTCGCCACCATCGATCTCGTGGAGCGGGAATACTGCGCCAACGCGGTCAAGGTCGGGGACTACTTCATGCGCAGGCTGCGCGCATTCGCCGATAAATTTGCCGTAGTGGGCGAAGTGCGCGGCAAAGGACTGATGATCGGGGTCGAATTGGTGAAGGATCGAACCACCAAGGAGCCGGCCAAGAAACTTTGCGATGCCTTGGTCACTCGCGCGTACCACAACGGCCTCATCTTGCTGTCGTGCGGGCAGAGCACGGTGCGCTTCATGCCGCCGCTGCTGATCGATGAAACCGACGTGGATGAAGCGATCACGTTGCTCGATCAAAGTTTGACCCAGGTGCTCGCGACCGAACACCTTCATTGAGAGGAGCCGCCTCAGCAACCTCGCGGTCGTCAGGTAGTTCCTACGGCAAGTGAGGGCGAAAGCCTGATGGCGGCACCGCTGCGCACGGGGAAAATTCCGCCGAGCGTGGCCGGTTCCATCCATTGCGCCTGGCGGAGAATAAAATGGCAAAAAAAATCAACAAGCTCGAGGATTTAGTACGGGAAATTGAAGATCTGATCGCGGATCTTGCGCCCCTGCAAGCAGCGAAAATTGAAGGTCTACCCCACCGGACAGAATCGAACGGCAGTGAGCCAGAGGCCCGGATCCCCGAGCACAGCAGCCCGGCGCAGGCACCACCACCGGCGCAGGCACCACCACCGGCACAGGCACCACCATGAGCGGCACCGGCACGGAGCACCTGGTACAAATGGCGAACGACATCGGGAATTTCTTTCGCGCCCAACCGCGGGACGAGGCGGTCGCCGGCATTGCCAATCACATCAGGAGTTTCTGGAGCCCCCAGATGCGCAAGAAACTCATGGGGCAGCTGGATTCGGGGGTCGTGGGGCTCGATGAGTTGCCCCGCGAGGCGTTGCGTCGCCTCAGTGACCATCCGGGCGATAAGCCGGATCAGCCTCCGGGCGGCGACGCGGGCTAGGGCGGGGACGCCTGCCAGCGTTCTACCGCGAGCTGCCCTCCGGCCCGCTGCCTCCGTGGACGGTCATGAGCCAAGGCGGCCATATTTCTTGAGCACCGCGCGCAGCGCCGCGTGCGGCAGCGCGATGACGTGATGGTCGTCGACGCCGGACATATCCTGCGCGGCGATCATGGCGTTGACCACGGCCTCCTCGGTGGCTTCCACGGTTGCGCGAAAAATGGGATCCAGGGAGTCATTCGGCAGCATTTTCAGATCGACCACGTGCGTGGGCAGCGCGGCGCCGGAATTAGCGCTGGAAAAGGCGATGAATATGTCGCCGGAGCCGTTGCCCGAAATGCTGCCGTTGCGCCCCAGACCCAGCGTCACCCGGCGCGCGAGACGTTTCAGCTGGTGCGCGAGCAGCGGCGCATCGGTCGCGACCACCACGATGATGGAGCCGCGTTCGGCGATTTCCGAGGGCATGAAGGCATAGGGTTCCGGCGCGGGAATTTCGCGTCCGACCGGAATACCGGCGATCCGCAGGTTGTCCCGAGTGCCGTAATTGCATTGAACGAGCACCCCGACCGTATAGCCGCCATCCTTGGCGGCCAGGCGCCGCGACGAGCTGCCGATGCCGCCCTTGTAGCCGTTGCAAATCATGCCGGTGCCGCCGCCGACGCTGCCTTCTTCGACCGGGCCGGCGTGCGCGCTGTCGAGGGCATGCAAGGCGTGTTCGGGCTTGACGTGAAAACCATTGATGTCGTTCAACCAGCCGTCCCAGGTTTCGGCGACCACCGGCAGCGACCAATAGTACCCGGTCGCATCCGCCGCGGCGTGCGCCACGCGCCATTGGACCACTGCGTCGCGTACCACGCCCACGCTGTGAGTGTTGGTGATCATCACCGGCCCTTCGAGGAATCCGGATTCCTCGACCCAGGTGGTGCCCGTCATCTCGCCGTTGCCGTTTTGCGAAAACCACGCGGCGAACACCGGATTGGACAGGGAGTCCTGACCGCGGGGCAGCACCGCCGTCACCCCGGTGCGCACCGGGCCATGGCCCACTTGCAACTTGCCGGATCCGGAAATCAATGTCGTATGACCGACGGTGACGCCCGCCACGTCCGTGATGGCATTGAAAGGTCCGGGTGTGCCGTCGAACGGGATGCCCAAATCTCGGGCGCGCGGCTTCAGCGGCGGCGCGCCTGCGGCGGCTGCGGCTGCGGCGAGAGACACTGCCGTTACCGATGCGAGGATCAGAAACCGGACGCAAGACCGACGATTGGAATCACGCAAATGATGTTCCCCTTCGAATGACATCCGAGGAATAAAATCCGAGCGGCCTCGCCCGAAGGCCGCGCGGTGGTGCAGCAATGGTAAACTAAGCGGATGAGTTCCAGCCGGTTTCGGGCCGCCAATGTACAGCTGTTGCTGCTCCTCGCGCTCCTCGCGGTCGGCGCAGTCGACGCCGACGCCGCCGAGGACAAGCGGCTATTCATCTACAACTGGACCGATTTCATCGGCCGCAACACCATCGCCGCGTTCGAGAAACAGACCGGCATCAAAGTGACCTACGACGTCTACGATTCCGAGGAGACCATGGACGCCCGGCTGCTGGCCGGAAGCTCCGGTTACGACGTGGTGATCGCTTCCACCGAGTATTTCGGGCGCGAAATCAAGGCCGGCGTCTACATTCCGTTGGATAGGACCAAGTTGCCCAATTGGAAGAATCTCGATCCGCGAATTCTTGCGATTCAGGCCGCTCACGATCCCGGAAACGCGCATTCCGTCCCCTATCTGCATGCCATCACCGGCTTTGCCTACAATGTCGATATGATCAAGGCGCGCATGCCGAATGCGCCGCTCGACAGCCTCGACATGCTCTTCAAGCCGGAAGTCCTGGCGAAATTCGCCGATTGCGGGGTCACCTTTCTCGACTCCGCGGCGGATACGCTGATGCTGGCCCTGCAGTACTTGGGGCTGGATCCGAACACCACGAAGCGCGAGGATTACAAGGCCGCGGAGGAGCTGCTCCTCAAGGTGCGTCCGTATGTCCGCTCCTTCGATTCATCGGAGTACTTGAATGGGCTCGCGAACCAGGAGATTTGCATCGCAATGTCTTGGTCGAGCGATTATGCGCTGTCGAGAGCCCGCGCACGGGCCGTGGGCGTCGATGTCAACCTCGCCTTCACGGTGCCGAAGGAGGGCACCGACCAGAACTTCACCTCGCTGCTGATTCCCGAGGGTGCGCCTCACCCGGAGGCGGCTTATAAGTTCATCGACTTCATTCTGCGGCCGGAGGTGATTGCCGACATAACCAATGAGATTTATTATGGCAATGACAATATCGCGTCACGCTCGCTGATCAAACCCTATATTCTCAACGATCCGACGCTGTACCCGACGCCCGAAATCGAGGCCCGGCTGTACCGCGCCGACGAGGCGAGCGCCGCCACCGAACGCATTCGCACACGAACCTGGACCCGTGTAAAGACCGCCAAATGATCAATAAAATCCATTCAAGAGCCGTTTCCTCCGACGCCGGCATCGTGAGCTTTCACCGGATGGAGGACGGCACCCGCGAGGACTACGCGCTGCTGGAGCGTGCCGAGCGCGAATATGTCCGTGCATTGCCGGACCGGCTGATGGAGGCGCTGCAGAAATTGGATCATTCGCTGGAGGGATATCCCGTGAGCCGGCTCGGCCACTCCTTGCAGGCCGCGACCCGCGCGCTCCGGGACGGCGCTGATGACGAACTCATCGTCGCCGCGCTCATTCATGACGTGGGTGACGATCTGGCGCCGTACAACCACTCGGAGATCGCCGCGGGAATCATACGTCCCTATGTGCGTCCCGAGGTCACGTGGATCGTCGAGCAGCATGGTCTGTTTCAGACTTATTACTATGCACATCACTATGACCGGGACCGAAACGCACGCGAAAAATTTCGCGGCCATCCCTGGTATCAGGCCTGCCATGATTTTTGCGCCAATTGGGATCAGTCCTCGTTCGATCCCGGCTATGCTTCCGAGCCGCTGGCGTTTTTTGAGCCGAGGCTGCGCGACATTTTCAGCCGGCCGGCGCACGACCCGCGCTATGTGGGCGAGGCGTAGCGCGGATGGAACTCAATGTGCGGCCATGTGTGCGTCCAGCACGCGCTGGCGCTCTGCCCGCTGCATGAGATAGCCCGCTAGCAGCACGCAGGCTCCGACCAGCGAGATGATCAGGCTGGCGAGCGCATTGACATCCGGGCTCACGCCCAGCTTCACCTTCGAGAAAATGACCATGGGCAGGGTGCTGGCGCCCGGCCCCGAAACGAAGCTCGAAATCACCAAGTCGTCGAGCGAGAGCGTGAAGCTGAGCAGCCAGCTCGACGCCAGCGCGGGTGTGATGCTGGGCAGCGTGGTGTCGATGAATGCGCGTACGGGCCCCGCCCCCAAATCCATGGCGGCCTCTTCCAAGGAGCGGTCCACGCTCGCCAGCCGCGACTGCACGGTGATCGTCACGTAGGCGCTGCAGAACGCAATGTGTGCGATCACGATGGTCGTGAAGCCGCGATGCGGCCAGCCGAATACATGCAGCATGGAAATGAACAGCAGCAGCTGGGTGATGCCGGTGATGATCTCCGGCATCACCAGCGGCGCGTTGACCATTCCGGTGAGCAGCAGCCGGCCGCGAAACTGTTTGAACCGCACCAGCGAAACCGCCGCGAGCGTGCCCAATACAACCGAACCGGTCGATACCACGACGCCGATTTCCAACGACAGCCATGCCGCGTCGAGGATCTGATCATTGTGTACGAGCGCCGTGTACCAGCTGGTC
>DASYFQ010000118.1:0-9853 GCA_036498345.1 Steroidobacteraceae bacterium | reverse complement strand
CACGCTCGCATAATCGCGGCTCTCTCGTCGGTATTCGCATTGTCGGTTCCGGCTGCGGCTCAGTCGGTACTGTCCGTGGGCTCGCGCAGCGTGCAGACCTTGGTCGTCGAGCAACTCTTCAACAGAGCCGGTCGATGGTATTTGACCGATGACGGTGGTTGTTACACCTATCTCGAATCGCCCCATACGCAGCTCGAGGTCGATCGACTCGTTCTGCATGCGCATTTGTCGTCGAGGCTGGGCCAAGCAATAGGAAACAATTGTGCGGGCGCGGATTTCGCGTCCAACGTCACCTTGTCGGGCAAATTGCATGGCGGTGGACATTTGCTGATCCTGGACGACATCCGCATAGATCGCGTCGATGATGAATCGACGCGTAGTGCGCTCAATCTTGCTCTGCAGGTTAACCCGCAGCTCATGCCTCATGCCGCGAAGATCGACGCGTCTGATTTTGTCAGAAAGCACGTGATTCCGGCTGCCGGCTCACTGGCTCGCCTCGACGATTTTCGTATTTTGAACATCACGACGCGCGCGGACGCCGTGGTAATTCACTTTGACTTGACCTTGACCGTACCTTAGCGTCACGAACGACTACAGATATGAACGTAAACCGGGTTGCGTTGCCTGCCATAGTTTGGCGACGCGGTAAGCAGTGATCGAGGCAACGGGCATGTCAATCACGGATATGGACCCTCGTCGCTTTCGCTGCGTCCGTTGTTTTTTGCGCTGGGCATGTGTCGCACTCGCGGGCATGGTAGAGACGTCCGGCGTCGGCGCCGCCGGCATGAGTCCAGCGACGCCTGTGGACTGGGTCAACACCTTCATCGGCACGGGCGGCGGGGGTGTGGAATACGGGGGCACCATGCCCTTCGTCACCACGCCGTTCGGGATGACCAACTGGACCCCACAAACGCGGCAAAATCGGATCAGCGTGAGTTCGTACGCCTACGAGGACTCCTATGTCCAGGGCTTCATCGGCACGCACCAACCGGCGATCTGGATGGGCGATTACGGCTATGTCACGCTCATGCCGGAAATCGGCTCCATCAACTATGCGCCTGAGGCGCGGCGGCTCAGCTTTACGCACAAGGATGAAGTCAGCACGCCTTATTACTACTCGGTGAAGATGGGATCGGATGCGGCGCATCGCATCGAGGCTGAAATGACCGCCACCGATCACGCAGGCTATTTACGTTTCACCTATCCTCGAGGTTCCAAGGCCAGTGTGCTCATCGAGGCGACGCGGCCCGGCATCCCGGGTTTCGTCAAGATCGACGCCGCCAAACACGAAATCACCGGCTACAACCCCGACCGAATGGACTCGAATCTCGGCCCACTCAAGCTACCCAACTTCAAGGGGTATTTCGTCGTTCGCTTCAAGCAGCCCATTGCGGCGAAAACCGTCTACGAAGGCGTGTTGATGTGGCCGGGAAAGGATGAGGTCACGGGCCTCAACGTCGGCGCCTTTGTCACATTCGACACCAGCGGCAGCGGCGTGATCGACGCGCAGGTGGGCACGTCTTTCATCGGCATCGAGCAGGCACGCAAGAATCTCGACGCCGAAATGCCGACCTGGAATTTCGAGACCATTCGGGATGTGCTCAAGGCCGCCTGGAATCAGAAACTCGGCATTGCGTCCATCGAAGGCGCCACCGACGGTCAGCGTCGTATTTTCTACTCCGGCCTGTATCACACGCTGCTTTATCCAAAGCTATTCTCCGAGCATGGCCGCTACTACAGCGCGTTCGACGACGCGGTGCACGACGGCACGGCGTATACCGCGTACTCGATCTGGGACACCTTTCGCGCGGCAAACAGCCTGTTGACCCTGTTTGCGCCTGAACGGATCGACGGCATGGTGCAATCGCTGCTGCAGGACTACGTCGAGGGCGGCTGGATGCCAAAATGGCCAAACCCGTCCTATACCAACATCATGATCGGTACTCACGCCGACTCGCTGGTCGCCGAAGCAATCAACAAGGGTTTCAAAGGCTTCGATTACCAGCTCGCCTACGACGCGGTATACAAGGATGCGATGATTCCGCCGGAAGGCGACACCACGCGCCGATGGTTCGACCGCGAACCGTACACGCCGTATGAGGCGCGCGCGGGGCTGACTTATGCGAAGACCCTGGGTTACATACCGGCCGACAAAATATCCGAGTCCGCGTCCAGCACTCAGGAGGAAGCCTACGACGACTATGCCGTGGCGCAGGCAGCCAAAGCCGTCGGCAAGAGCGCTGACTACGCGTTCTTCATGAAGCGCTCGACGAATTACAAGAACTTGTTCAATCCCGCGCGCGGTTTCATGCAGGCAAGGAACGCCGACGGCAGCTGGGCATCACCGGATGACGGCTGGACCGAAGGCGATCAGTGGGTCTATCTGTTCGCAGCGCTGCATGACGTTCCGGGCGTGGTGCAACTACTGGGCGGCCCGCAGGCCGCCTCCGCGAAACTGGATGAGCACTTCAACGGCGGCCACAACCGCCACGACAACGAGCCCAGCCATCATTATGCATTTCTGTATGACTACACGGGACAGCCCTGGAAGACCCAGGCTCGCGTGCGGGGAATTGCGCGCGCAGCGTATTCCAATACTCCCAATGGCGTACTGGGCAACGAGGATTGCGGGCAAATGTCCGCGTGGTACGTGTTCGCGGCCATGGGCTTCTATCCGCTCAATCCGGCCTCGGCCGAGTATGTGATCGGCAGCCCGCTCTTCAGGCGCGCTACGCTGAAATTGCCCAACGGCAAGACCTTCGAGATCACAGCGCCGAACAATTCCGCGCAAAACGTCTACATCCAATCGGCGACTCTCAATGGCGAATCACTCGATGCACCCGTGATCAGCTACGCGCAGATCGAAGCCGGCGGTAAGCTGGATTTCGTGATGGGGCCCCGGCCATCGACATGGGCGGCCGGGTGGCATCCGCAAGCGGTGCAGTAGCGGCGGCCTCGTCCGGCTCTCGCCCGGCGCGCCGCATGCGAAATTCCGCTTCAGGCCTCTTGTTTGCGGTCATTGGCTCGCTCCTGTCGATATCCGCAATACAAGCCGCGGCATCCCCTGCCTTTGACGTCAAACCCGAACGAGATGTGCTCGCGCGTTTGTTGCGCGACCGGGCGTCGCAGTTCGAATTGGGCACCATCTCCGCCCACGATGGCCGCGAGCGCTTTCGCATTTCGACGGCCGATGGACACATCAAGGTCGACGGCAGCACGCCGAGCGCTCTGCTATTCGGGGTGAACTGGTATCTGAAATACGTTGCGCGCGTGCAGATTTCGCCCAACGGAAACCGACTCGGCCCCGCGCGCAGGCTGCCGCTGCCGACCGCAGTGATCGAGAAAGAAACGCCGTACGCGTACCGCTACGCACTGAACCAAAACATCGACGGCTACACCGCGCCCTATTGGAGCTGGTCGCGCTGGGAGCATGAGATCGATGTGCTGGCATTGTCCGGGATCAACGCCATGCTCGTCGAGCGCGGCATGGATACCGTGCTCTATCGGACCTTCCGTGGCGTGGGATATTCAGACGGCGAAATCCGGGGCTGGATCACGCAACCCGCACATCAGAATTGGCAGCTCATGGGGAACTTGTGCTGCTTCGGCGGCCCGATCAGCGGCGCGCTGCTGCGCAGGCGTGCGACGTCGGCACAGCGAATCGTCGCGCGCCTGCGCGAGCTCAAGATTACGCCGGTACTTCCCGGCTTCTACGGCATCGTGCCGGCCGATTTCAAGATGAAATTCCCGGACGCCCACGTGATCCCGCAGGGTGACTGGGCCGGCTTCACCCGGCCCGGTTGGCTGGATCCGCGCGATCCCATGTTCGCAAAGCTCGCCGCCGCGTTTTACCGCCATCAGCGCGAGCTGTTCGGCGACAGCAGCATCTACGACATGGAAGTGTTCCAGGAAGGCGGCACCTCCGGCGACGTGCCGGTGCCGGAGGCCGCACGCGATGTGCAGACTGCGCTCTCGGCGGCGCACCCCGATGCGAGCTGGATGATGCTCGCGTGGCAAGGGAACCCGCGCCAGGATTTGCTCGACGGCGTCGATCGCCGGCACCTGTTCATCATCGATATCGATCACGATCGTGTGCCGCGCGACGACCGCCAGAAGGATTTTCGCGGCGCACCGTTTCTGTTCGGCGGCATCTGGGAATTCGGCGGGCGCACGACCTTGGGGGCGAACGTCCGCAATATCACCGAACGGCTGCAACGCCTGGGACGCACCAACGGCAACATGGCCGGCACCGCCGTGTTTACCGAAGGCATGGGCACCAATCCGTTTGCCTTCGATATGTTCACGGAGATGGCATGGCGCAGCGAGCCCGTCGATACCGGCCAATGGACCGCCGACTATGTACGGCGCCGATACGGTGCCGCGGATTCGCATGCGCTGGCGGCGTGGAAGGCTCTGCTGAACACGGCCTACGATATCCGCGTCGATGACGTCAGGTTCAACAGCGAACGCGACGCCGCACAGGAATCGCTGTTCGACGCACAACCCGGCCTTACGGTGAACCGCGCGTCGAATTGGTCGCCGGAAGCGATTCGCTACGACGCCGAGGCGTTCAAGCGCGCACTCCCCCTGTTGCTGCAGGTCGCACCGGCCCTGCGCGCGAGCGAGACCTATCAATATGACCTGGTGGACGTGGCGCGCCAGACGTTGGCCAATGAAAGTCGAGTGCTGTTGCCGCAGATCAAGACTGCCTACGATGGCCGGGACCTGCCGCGCTTCGAGACCTTGAGCCGCCGTTGGCTGGACTTGATGGACATGCAGGAGCAATTGCTTGCCACCAATCGCTTTTTTCTCATTGGCGCCTGGCTTGCGAATGTCCGCTCCTGGGCATCGACGCCCGACGAAGCCGCGCGGCTCGACTATGACGCGCGCTCCATCCTGACGACGTGGGGCGACCGGAAAGCCAGTGAAGGTGCCGATCTGCATGATTACGGCAACAAGGATTGGGCCGGCTTGACGCGTGACTACTACCGCGCCCGATGGCAAACTTATTTCGCCTCACTCGGCGCCGAACTGCGCACGGGCGTCCACGGCGACGCGATCGATTGGTTTGCGCTCGGTGATGCTTGGAATCACGGTACGCAGTCCTATTCAGATCGGCCGAATGGCGACGCCTACGCGGTCGCGAGGGACATTGCGAGGTCGCTGAATCTCGAGGTGCGCGGCACTGAATTTTGAGATCGCGTCCACGCATTGGTCGAGGTGTCGACGCGACCGGTATCACTCCGGTAAGCTTCCGGCTGGGGCGCTAGGAGAGGCTTACATGGAATTGGGTCTGGAAACCTCAGTGCTCGGCCTGCCCCGCTCATGAAGTACGGCTCGTGCCCGTTGGCCTTGGGTGTCTTCGTGCTCGCCGCCGCCGCTCCGGCTACGGGCGCTACGCCCAGTCGGCAAGGCATCACGCTCGACAAAATCATGTCGGATCCCGATTGGATCGGCGCCCCCGTGAAGGACGCGTATTGGTCCGCTGACGGCCGCGCGGTCTATTATTCGGCCAAGCGCAGCGGTTCGCCGATCGTCGACCTGCATCGTGTCGATCTGTCCGGCCGCAAAGATCAAATCGTCGACCCGCAGGCGATGGCGGGCGCTGATGCTCCGGCGGTCTTCGATGCCGCAGGCAAGCGCGCGGCATTTGCCCGAAACGGCGACATCTTCGTTCGCGACGTGGCCAGCGGCCGTCTGACGCAAATTACGCGGACACGGGAAAACGAGGCGGCTCCGCAGTTTTCCGCGGACGGACGCCTGTTGAGCTTCCGCGTGAACAACGATTGGTTCGTCCATGATTTCGGCACCGGCATCACCACGCCGGCCGCGGTGGTCAAGACGGAAAAGGATCCGGATGCACCGCCCAAGCCCGACGGTTTGCGCGACATGCAGATGCATACGTTTTCCACTTTGAAGAGATTGCACGACGAATCGGAAATAAACAAAAAACAGGCCGAGGATTTGCGCAAAGGCGACGTGACGCGCGCGGCGGCGCCGTTCTACCTCGGCGAGGAAGTCACCATTCGCGATACCGAGCTATCGCCGGATGCACGCTGGTTAATCATCGTCACCGTGCAGAAATCCGCGGCCAAAGGCTTCGAAGGCAAGCTCACACGCTATGTCACTGAATCGGGTTATGAGGAATTCGAGACCGAACGGCTGCGCGTCGGGCGCAACCCGCCCGCGCCGCAGTCCTTGGTGCTGCTGAATCTCGTCGATCACACCGCGCATGCGCTGAGCGTAGATAATCTTCCCGGCATCAGCGACGATCCGTTGCAGGCGATTCGCGAAGAGAACGGCACGCGCGAGGCGCCGCCGGATGCCTCAGGCGGCAAAGGCGCGAAGCCGAAGCAGCGGACGGTGTGGATGGTGTCGGACGATCCGGAGAGCAGCGCCGGGGGATTTGTCTGGAGCCGCGACGGCAAGGCGCTCGCCATTCAGCTCCTCTCGATCGACAACAAGGATCGCTGGATCGCGAGCGTTGATTTGGACAAATACGCGCTGGTCCCGCAGCACCGCCTGAGCGACCCGGCGTGGGTGAACTGGGATTTGAACCAATTTGGCTGGCTCAGGGACAACCGCACTCTTTGGTACGAGTCCGAAGAATCCGGCTATGCACATTTGTATACGAAAGCGCCGAACGCTGATGCACGGGCACTGACGCAGGGCCGGTTCGAGGTCTCCAATCCCGCGCTGTCCGCGGATGGCCGCTGGTTCTACGTGTTGAGCAACGCTCAAGCACCCTATTCATATGATGTGTACCGAGTTCCCAGCGGCGGAGGCCAGTTGCAGCGCCTCACGCACCTTCAGGGTCTCGAAAAGTTCGCATTGGACGAGCGGGGCAGAGATCTGCTCGTTACCCACTCCTCCCCCTATGTCCGCGCGCAGATTGCGGTGCTCAAAGCCGATGGCTCGGATGCCGCCCGCGAACTCACGGACACGCGCAGCGCCGATTACAAGGCCATCTCCTGGAACCAGCCGGAGATAGTCAAGATTCCGTCGACGCATTTCAACGGGATGATCTACGGGAAAGTCTATCGCGGTGCAGCCGCGTCCGCGAAACGTCCCGCCGTCATATTCATTCATGGGGCGGGATATTTGCAGGACGTCCATCTGCGTTATCCGTATTATTTCCGAGAGCAAATGTTCAATAGCTGGCTGGTGCAGAAAGGCTATGTCGTTCTCGACCTCGACTATCGCGCATCCGCGGGTTATGGGCGCGATTGGCGCACGGCGATCTATCGGCAGATGGGTCATCCGGAACTGGAGGATTTACTCGACGGCAAGAAGTGGCTGGCCGAACAGGCTTCCGTCGACCCGAAGCGCGTCGGCGTGTATGGCGGATCGTATGGCGGCTTCCTGACGCTGATGGCGCTGTTCCGCGCGCCGGGGGAGTTTGCCGCAGGGGCGGCGCTGCGCCCCGTCACGGACTGGATGCAGTACGAGCACGGCTACACATCGGCAATTCTGAATGATCCGCAAATTGACCCTATCGCTTATGCGCGCTCATCCCCGATCGAATTTGCCGACGGATTGCGCGATCCGCTGCTCATCTGTCACGGTGTCATCGACGACAATGTGCTGTTCGAAGATTCGATGCGTCTGTATCAGCGATTGATCGAACTGCACAAGGACGATTTTACGATTTCGCCGTATCCGCTGGATCGCCACGCCTTCTCGAATGCCGACTCTTGGCTGGATGAGTACAAGAGGATTTATCGGCTGTTCGAGACGCACTTGGAGTAGGAGATGCCGGTCGAGGATGTCCACTTCGGTTGCACGCAATGCGGCAAATGCTGCCGCAACCTCAAGCTGCCCCTGACGGTGTCGGAGGCCGTAGGCTGGCTCACCGGGGGCTCCGAAGTGCAGATCATTTGCGAGGCCGTGCCCTGGCCCGAGGAGCCCGCGGCCGACGATCGACAAGCGGCACATCGACGTCGCCGCTCCTTCGCCACGTCGAGCGGGGCCTTGCCCACGCGCGTCTCGGTCATCCTGGCTGCGAATTTCTCCGGCGCTTGCCCAAACCTCCAGGCGGATATGCGGTGCGGCATATACGAGCGTCGCCCGCTCGTCTGCCGCAACTATCCTGCAGAGATCAATCCGTTCATCCAATTGGACCCGGCAAAAAAAGCGTGTCCGCCGGAGGCGTGGACGGACGATCGACCCTTGTTGCTGCGCGATGGGCGCGTGATGAGCGATCTCATTCGTCAGAATGCTCAACTGGCTCGCGACACGGATGCCTCCGATGTGGGTATCAAGCGACGGCTATGCGCGGCTTTAAATTTGAACTCCGCCGCCTTGGTCAATGAAGGCTTCGTGGTGCACTCCCCGGAGCGCGCTGCCCTCTTGACGGCATTGAGGCGTGCCATCGACGCTAGCGACGACCAGGCACCTGAAACTGGCTGGCGCTACATTTCAAATCGATCTGACACGATAGCTTCCCTTGAAATCGGCGGAGCCCTCGGGTTGCTCGTTCGCGCGGACGACAAGATGCCTTTCGAATATCTCGGCTTCCATTCGCCATCGCCACCGCCACGATAGAGTGCTATTCGCCCTGCAATCCTAATCGCGGGCACCCGGATTACTCTGCTCCAGGATTTCCGCAGCGGCGCGTTTCAATATATCGACGATGCGCTGTTGTTCCTCGCGCGAGGAATCCCATTTGTCGGCGAGAGCTGCCTTAAGCTCGTGCTTGGCCCGCAGCAGTTCTTTTGAGCCACGGTGCTCATGCTCGCTGGCGGCTTCTTCGGCGTGCATCGCACGACGTACCCGCTCCATGCGTTCGCCGACTCGGCCAAATTGCGCAAACAGTGCGTCCGCCGTGCTGCGATTGTTGTCCAGGTGCTCCTTGCCGGCGTCCGTGATGTGGTAGAGCTTGCGGGAGCCGTCGAGCTCGACTGTGGCATGCCCGATTTCTTCGAGGTAGGTGAGCGCGGGGTAGACCATGCCGGGACTCGGTATGTAGAAGCCTTTGGAGCGTTCGTCCAAGGCCTTGATGATCTCGTAGCCATGGCGGGGTTTCTCCGCCAGCAACCCCAAAATAAGGAGTTGCAGATCCACGGAGGCCAGTTTTCGGCCCATGCCGAAGGCTCGGCCGCCCATTTCGTCGCCCATGAACCCTCTGCCAAAGTGACCGAAACCGCGGCCTCCATGGTGTCGGCCGAAGAAAAGATGGATACGATGATGCATGTCATCTCCAGATATCTCGTTAAACATATCTTACGATATACATATCGTACGATAACGTCAAGTCGATCGTCGCGAATCCCCAGGGTCGTTCCAAATGGACGAGGTCGTATCGACCCCGTAGACTCCCCGCGAAGCGCCTGACAATCACAATCACGACAAACATTGACACTGCGTGACTCGCGCCGCAAAATACGCGGCTCATTTTGAGGAGGGGTACCCAAGCGGCCAACGGGGGCAGACTGTAAATCTGCTGGCTTATGCCTTCGTAGGTTCGAATCCTACCCCCTCCACCAGCTGGGAAGAGGGTTCGGTGCCATTGGCTTTGGCTTCTAGCGGAGTGCGGGTGTAGTTCAATGGTAGAACGTCAGCCTTCCAAGCTGATCACGTGGGTTCGATTCCCATCACCCGCTCCAAGTGGATGCGGCCCACGTAGCTCAGTTGGTAGAGCACGTCCTTGGTAAGGACGAGGTCAGCGGTTCGATCCCGCTCGTGGGCTCCAGTTTTTCTTATTTAAGAGGTGCTTGCCGTGTCGAAGGGGAAGTTTGAGCGAACGAAACCGCACGTGAACGTGGGGACGATTGGACATGTAGACCATGGCAAGACGACCTTGACGGCGGCCTTGACGAAGGTGATGGCGGAGAAGTTTGGAGGGGAATTCAAG
>DASYFQ010000117.1:0-13795 GCA_036498345.1 Steroidobacteraceae bacterium | reverse complement strand
CAGCCGCGGGTCTTCGCGGGATTGTTTCCCGTGAGCTCGGACGACTACGAGCAATTCCGCGAAGCGCTCAAAAAACTGAAGCTGAATGATTCGGCGCTGCATTTCGAGCCCGAGGTATCGACGGCGCTGGGTTTCGGATTTCGCTGCGGTTTCCTGGGATTGCTGCACATGGACATCGTGCAGGAGCGGCTCGAGCGCGAGTACGGCCTCAACTTGATCACCAGCGCGCCGACCGTCATCTATGAGGTGCTGCTCACGGACGGGTCGGTGATCGAAGTCGACAACCCGGCCAAATTGCCGCCGCAGGACCGCATTTCCGAGCTGCGCGAACCGATCATCACTGCCAATATCCTGGTGCCCCCGGATCACGTGGGCGCGGTGCTGACCTTGTGCAGCGAAAAGCGCGGCGTGCAGAAAAAGATGCTGTTTCTCGGCAGCCAGGTGTCGTTGCAGTATGAATTGCCTCTGGCCGAAGTCGTGCTCGATTTCTTCGACCGGCTCAAATCCGCGAGCCGCGGTTATGCGTCATTCGATTACGAATTCAGCCATTTCCAGGCGGCGCCTCTGGTCAAACTCGACGTCCTGATCAACGGCGAGCCGGTGGACGCGCTCTCGCTCATCGTCCATCGCGACAATTCCTATAACCGCGGCCGAGAATTGGTCGACAAGATGCAGGAGCTGATCCCGCGGCAGATGTTCGACATCGCCGTGCAGGCGGCCATCGGCAGCCATATCATCGCGCGCGCCAGCGTCAAGGCGATGCGCAAGAACGTGCTGGCCAAATGCTACGGCGGCGACGTCTCGCGCAAGCGCAAGCTGCTCGAAAAGCAGAAGGCCGGCAAGAAGCGCATGAAGCAAGTCGGCCAGGTCGAAATTCCGCAAGAGGCGTTTTTGGCCGTCTTGCAGGTCGGCAAGAAGAGCACGAGCTGAGCCCGACCGCCCGTTGAACATCCTTTAGCTTATTGGGGGTATTTCGTGAATGACGGCGATAGCATTTTCGTTGGTCTCTTGTGCGCAGCCGTCGTCTGCGTCTTGGTGATCTTGGTGGACGGCTGGTTCCTCAGGCCCAAACGCGATCCGGCAGCCACGAGCGTGGATGAACCATGGCTGCCGAAAATGGCCGGATATGCGCTGGTGGGTCTGTCGCTGGCGATGCTATGGCGCCTGTTTCGCTATGAGGCCGTCGACTTCAGTCTCATGCTGGTCGTGGTCGGTGCCGTTTCGGGGCTGATTTGGCTGCTGGACCAGGCGTTCTTCGCGCGCGCCCGCAAACAGAGCGCGGGCTCGGCAGGCACGCCGGCCGAACGCGTACGCGAACCCATTGCCGTCGAATATGCCCGCTCGTTCTTTCCGGTCATCGTGCTGGTGTTGGTGATCCGCTCGTTCCTGTTCGAGCCGTTTCGCATCCCGTCAGATTCCATGATGCCGACCTTGTTCGACGGCGATTTCATTTTCGTCAGCAAGTATTCCTACGGATTGCGCCTGCCGGTCACCAATACGCTGCTGATTCCCACGGGCGCGCCGCAGCGGGGCGATGTGATCGTGTTCCGTCTGCCGCCCAATCCGAAAATCAATTACATCAAGCGGTTGGTCGGCCTGCCGGGAGACCGCATCCGGGTAGACGAGAACAATCAGCTGTACGTCAACGGCAAGCCCATGCCCCAGGAGCGCGGACCTGCTTACACGGGTCCCAAGCAGGACCTGTGGAATTATGTGGGCGCTCCCACCGCCGTCGAGCAGCTGGGCGCCAAGCGCCATCTCATCATGTTCGCCAACGGCAGCGTCAAAACCGGCGAGTGGGTGGTGCCCGCCGGCCACTATTTCTTCATGGGCGACAACCGCAACAACAGCAAGGACAGCCGGTGGCTGGACGATATCGATGCGCCGGGGTTCGTGCCGGAGCAGAATCTGGTCGGCAAGGCGGTGCGGATCTGGCTTAATCTCGATACTCGTGACGGACCTCTCTGGCGGCGGATCGGGAATGCGATTCAATAAGGCGTTATTTTAGGGAGGCCAGGAAATGAAAGGATCTATGCGCAAGCCACAGCTCGGCATGACGTTCATCGGGATACTCTGCATTCTCGCGCTGGTGGGCGTCATCGCCTACGCGGGTATTCGTCTGGCGCCGGTGTACCTCAATTACATGAAAGTCGCGCGCACCATGGACGTCACGGCGACCGAGTTCAAAGGCGAAAACCCCGATGTGGGCGGAATGCGCCGCTCCCTGGAGCATCATTGGATAGTCGAGGACCCGAGCGGAGTCGACGTCAAGGACATCGAGATCACCAAGGACGACAGCGGAGTATCGATGCACGTCGCCTATGACGATGCGGTTCCCTACCTCGCCAACGTGTCCCTGTCGGTGCACTTCGACAAGACCGTGAAGGTGCAGTGATTCCGCTGCATAAATCGGACGAGCTCCTGGCTTGGGTCGAACGTTCGTTCGGCTACGTGTTCACGCAGCCGGCGCTGGTTTATGCCGCCGTGACTCACCGCAGCGCCGGCTCTGATCACAATGAGCGCCTGGAATTCCTGGGCGATTCGATCCTGAATTGCAGTGTGGCGCGAATGCTCTTCGACGCGCATCCTGAGGCGGACGAGGGCGCTTTGTCGCGGCTGCGGGCGACGCTGGTGAGCGGCGAGACATTGGCGCAAATCGCCGGTGAACTGGGGCTCGGCGAACACTTGCTCCTCGGGCCCGGCGAGTTGAAATCCGGCGGGTTTCGCCGGGCGTCGATACTGGCGGATGCGTTGGAGGCCATATTGGGTGCGATTTTTCTGGATTCGGGATTCGATGCGGCAGCGGCCGTGGTGGCGCGCATCGTCGGCCCGCGGATGGCGGATTTGCCGGCCGCGGACACGCTGAAGGATCCGAAGACGCGCTTACAGGAGACCCTGCAGGCGAACGGACTCGCTTTGCCGCTCTATACCTTGACCGCGGCGGCAGGTGATCCTCACATGCAATCCTTCACCGTCACCTGCGAGGTTCCCATTCTCGGCGTGTCGGCCGTGGGCGAGGGCGCCAGCCGCCGCCGCGCCGAACAATTGGCCGCCGCGAAAATGCTGGAATTGCTGCCGCCCCAAATTCGGAAGCCCGCATGAGCGCGCCCATGTTTCGCGCCGGTCATGTGGCCATCGTGGGCCGGCCGAACGTCGGCAAATCGACCTTGGTCAATGCCTTGGTGGGGCGCAAGGTGTCCATCGTCACCGCCAAGCCCCAGACCACGCGGCATCGGATTTTGGGCGTCGTCAATCGCCCCGAAGCTCAATTGGTGCTGGTCGACACGCCGGGTCTGCATGAGTCGACGCGCCGCGTGATGAATCAGTACATGAACCGGGTGGCCATTTCATCTTCGCAGGACGCGGATGTGGTCGTATTCGTCATCGAAGCCATGCGCTTCACGGAAGAAGATACCTGGGTTTGGGAACGGGTGCGGGGCTTGAAGCAGCCGCTGTTCCTGGTCGTCAACAAGGTGGACCGGGTGTACCCCAAGGAGCAGCTCCTGCCCTTCCTCGAGGATCTGACGCAGCGCGTGCCGGCATCGGGAATCGTACCGATATCGGCGCTGCAGTCTGATAATCTTGATCGCCTGGTCGATCTCATCGGTTCGCGGCTGCCGGTATCGCCGCCGTTGTTTGCTTCCGATGTCCTCACCGATCGGGACGAGCCGTTCCATGCGGCCGAGATCGTGCGTGAGAAGCTGACGCTCAAGCTGCGCGAGGAATTGCCCTATGGCATCAATGTGCAAATCGAACGCTTCGTGGACGAGAACAATCGCCTCATGATCAACGCCGTCATCTGGGTCGAGCGCGCCGGGCAGAAGGCCATCGTGATCGGGCAGGGCGGCGAGCGGTTGAAGGAAATCGGCCGGCTTGCCCGTATCGAACTCAATGATCTGTGGCAGCGCTCCGTGCATCTCGAGCTGTGGGTCAAGGTCAAGGAAAACTGGGCCGACAGCGAAATGGCGCTGCGTCAATTCGGGTACGACACGTTATGAAGGGTCTGGGGCGGCCAGCCTTGGGACGGTCGTCGACACGCCAGGTGTGGCTGGCACCGGCCTATGTGCTGCACCAATACGCCTATCGCGACACCAGCCGCATCGTGGAGGTGTTCACCGGCGATTACGGACGGCTGACCCTGTTCGCGCGCGGCGCCAACGGACCGAAATCGAGCCTGAGGGGCGTACTGCGGCCGTTTCAACGCATGCTCGTATCCTGGTCCGGCAAGGGGGAAGCCTGTCAATTGGTGACGGCGGAGATCGATGGCCTGGCGACCACTCTTTCGCCCAATCGGCTCATGAGCGGATTCTACTTGAACGAGCTGCTCTTGAAGCTGACGGTGCGCTGCGATCCGCACCCCGAGATTTTCTTTTCCTATGCGTCGTGCGTGCAGGCGCTGTGCGACGGCGAGATCGAAGAGCCGACGCTACGCCGTTTCGAGAAGCGCTTGTTGAATGATCTGGGCTATGGTCTCGAGCTCGAGAAGACCGGCGACGGCGTTCCCGTGGCCCCGGATGGATACTATCGCTTCGCTCTTCAAAGCGGGCCGCAGCCCTGTGTGGCCGAGGCTCCCGGCGCCGTTTACGGCCAGTCCCTGGCCGATCTGCAGGCGGAGAGTTTTGGCGATGCTCGCTCGCTCCGCGATGCCAAGCGGGTGTTGCGCGCGGCCATCGACGCCTGTCTCGACGGCCGCTCCTTGAAATCGCGTGAGGTAGCGCTGGCCTTGCGCCATCGCGAGGCCTCGTGATAGCTCTCGGCGTGAACATCGATCACGTGGCGACTCTGCGTCAGGCGCGCCGCGGCCGCTACCCCGACCCCTTGTATGCGGCGCTGGCGGCCGAGGAAGCGGGCGCCGACAGCATTACTTTGCACCTGCGCGAAGACCGCCGGCACATTCAGGACCGGGACGTCAGCGCGTTGCGCGAGGCCTTGCAAACGCGAATGAATCTCGAGATGGCGGTGACGGAGGAGATGATCCGAATAGCCCAGCGGGTTCTGCCCCAGGATTGCTGCCTGGTGCCCGAGTCGCGCCAGGAAGTCACCACCGAAGGCGGCTTGGATGTCGCGGGACAAAGCGCACGGATCGGCGACGCCGTGAAGGCGCTCGACGCATCGGGCGTGCGGGTCTCCCTGTTCATCGATCCGGACCCGGAGCAAATCGAAGCGGCGCACCGCGCACACGCACCGGTAATAGAACTCCACACCGGCACTTATGCCGATTCGACGGGCGCCGCCCGTGCGCGCGAATTCGAACGGCTGTGCGCCGCAGCGAAATTTGCCGCGCGCCTCGGCCTGATCGTGAATGCGGGTCACGGCCTCAACTACCACAACGTCGAGCCGATTGCCGCCATCCCCGAAATCGTCGAGCTCAACATCGGGCACGCGATCGTGGCGCGCGCCGTCATCGACGGTTTGCCCAAGGCGGTGCGCGATATGAAAGAGCTGATGCGCGCGGCGCGAGCTTGAGGCCGGTGCTGCGCACCCCATGATCTACGGGATAGGAATCGATGTGCTCAAGGTCGATCGCATCGAGCGCGTCTATGAGAAGCACGGCGAGCGCTTCCTGTCGCATCTGTTGATGCCCGAAGAGCGGGCGCAGTTCGAGCGTACGGCGCGCCCCGTACGCTTCATCGCCATGCGCTTCGCGGCCAAGGAGGCCATCGTCAAAGGCATGGGCACCGGTTTTGCGCACGGCGTCTGGATACGCGATGTGGGAGTCGTGCAGAATTCCTGGGGCAAGCCGGAGGTCGTGTATTCGGCGCGCGGCGCCAAAGTCCGCGACGGTCTCGGCATCGGCGAAGGCCATGTGACATTGACCGACGAGGCGGGCCTCGTGGTCGCGGTCGCCGTTCTCATGCGGCGCGTGTCCGCATGAACACCCTGGTTTTCGACATCGAAACCGTGCCCGACACCGATCTCGGCAGGCGTCTTTACGGCCTGCACGACCTGTCCGACGAGCAGGTCGCGCAGATCATGTTCACCAAGCGCCGCCAGGAAACCGGCAGCGAATTCCTATCGCACGAGCAACACCGCGTGGTGGCGATCTCGGTGGTGATGCGTTCGAGAGATAGCTTGAAAGTGTGGAGCGTCGGCGACGAGACATCGACGGAGAAGGTGTTGATCGAGCGATTCTTCGACGGGCTGGACAAGTTCACGCCGGACTTGGTCTCCTGGAACGGGGCCGGGTTCGATCTGCCGGTGCTCAACTATCGAAGTCTCTTGCATAGCGTAACCGCCGCGCGCTACTGGGAAACGGGCGACTCCGACAACAGCTTCAGATTCAGCAATTACTTGAGCCGATTTCACTGGCGGCACATGGATCTGATGGATATTTTGTCGGGCTTCCAGGGGCGCGGGCGAGCGAGCCTGAACGACATTGCCACCCTGCTCGGGCTTCCCGGCAAGGTCGGAATGCACGGCGCCGACGTGTGGCCGGCATACCTCGAGGGAGGGCTTGCGCGCATCCGCGCCTACTGCGAGACCGATGTGCTGAATACCTACTTGATCTATCTGCGGTTCGAGCTCTTTCGCGGGCATCTGAACGCGGCCGAGCATGCCTACGAGGTCGCACGCGTGCGCAAATTCCTGGGCGAATCGGCCGCGGAACACCTCAAGGAATTTGCAGCGGCGTGGCCCGAGACTTGAAGTTGGGCGACGTGCAGGAAGCCGACATCGTGGATCTGGCCCACGATGGCCGAGGGGTGGCGCGCATCGACGGCAAGGCCGTCTTCGTCGACGGTGCGCTGCCGGGAGAACGCGTTCGCCTTCGCGTGTTCAAGCGGCGCCGCCAATTGGACGAAGCCGGCCTGGTCGATGTGCTGATCGCCTCGCCGGACCGCGTCGTGCCGGCCTGCGCGCATTTCGGGGTTTGCGGCGGCTGTTCCCTGCAGCATTTGTCGGCGCCGGCTCAATTGGCGGCGAAAGAGCGGCAGCTGCTCGACAATCTGGAACGAATCGGCAGGGTGCGCCCGGAGCGCCTGCTCCCGCCGCTGCGCGGTCCCGCGTTCGCCTATCGCCGTCGGGCGCGGCTCGGCGTCAGGTACGTCCACAAGAAAGGCCGGGTGCTTGCCGGTTTTCGCGAACGCGAAAAGCCCTACCTCGCGGACCTGCAGCGCTGCGAAGTGTTGCAGGAGCCCCTGGCCACACTGCCCAAGGATCTCGCCGCGCTGGTGGAAACCTTGGCCATCAGAGAAAAAATACCGCAGGTAGAGGTGTCGGCCGGCGACGCGGCGGCTGCGCTGGTGTTTCGTGTGCTGGAGGCGCCCGGACCCGAGGATATCGAGAAAATCGCGGCCTTCGGTGCGCGGCAGGGCCTGCAGATCTTTCTGCAATCCGGCGGCCTCGATACCGTGCAACCCTTGGCGCAGGACTATCCGCCCCTGACCTATGCGGTGGACGGCGGCCGCGTCACCATCGAGTTCGCGCCGGTCGATTTCATTCAAATCAACCGCGAAATCAACTCATCGATGGTGGCTGCGGCCTTGGAACTGCTGGCGCCTACGATGAGCGATACGGCGCTCGACTTGTTTTGCGGTTTGGGCAATTTCACGCTGCCCTTGGCGCGGCGCACCGCGCGGGTGGTGGGCGTCGAAGGCGATGCGGCGCTGGTCGCCAAAGCGGGGAAGAATGCCGTTCGCAACGGCATTGGCAACGCAGCATTCTTCAAGGAGAACCTGTTCGAACCGGCGCAGTTCGGGCCGTGGGCAAACGAGCGCTATGACCTGGTTCTGCTCGATCCGCCGCGAGCGGGCGCTGCCGCTCTGCTTGCACGAATGGCGCATTGGCGTCCGCGCCGACTCGTGTATATTTCCTGCCATCCGGGGAGTTTGGCGCGAGATGCTGAGAACTTGGTGTACACCCTCGGGTTCAAGCTGACCTGCGCAGGGGTGATGGATATGTTTCCGCAGACGACGCATGTCGAATCGATCGCGGTGTTCGAGGGTCCCGCGTGAGTTTGGGACCGCTCATGGTCGATATCGCGGGTACGGAGCTGAGCGCCGATGACGTCCGGGTGCTGGCCCATCCCATGGTCGGCAGCGTCCTCTTGTTCTCCCGGAATTACAGCAATCCACGCCAAGTCGCGGCGCTCACGGCGGCGATCCGCGCCTTGCGCACGCCGCACCTGCTGGTCGCGGTGGACCATGAAGGGGGCCGCGTGCAGCGCTTCCGAGAGGGATTTACGCGGCTTCCGGCCGCGCGCCTCCTGGGTAGACGCTTTGACGAGGACCGGCGCGACGCCCTGGGGCTCGCGCAGTCGGTCGGCTGGCTGATGGCGAGCGAGCTGCGCGCGGTGGGGGTGGATTTCAGCTTTGCCCCTTGTATCGACCTCGACTATGGCGTGAGCGAGATCATCGGTGATCGCGCCTTTCACAGCGATCCGGACGCCGTGGCCGCGTTGGCCGTAGCGGCCATGTCGGGCATGCGCGAGGCGGGGATGGCGGCCATAGCCAAGCACTTTCCCGGCCATGGCGCGGTGGTTGCCGATTCGCATGTCGCATTGCCGGTGGATCGGCGCGAATTCGCCGATTTGGAGGCGGATATTCGGCCCTACCGCCCCCTGATCGACAACAATCTCCCGGGGATCATGGCCGCTCATGTGGTGTTTCCGGCGCTGGATGCCTTGCCGGCCAGCCTGTCCAAGCGCTGGATTACCGGTGTTCTGCGCGGCGAGCTGGGCTTTCACGGCTGCGTGTTTGCCGATGACCTGACCATGGCCGGAGCCGCCGCCTTCGGCGACGTCATGGCACGCGTCGACCTGAGCTTAGACGCGGGTTGCGACGTCCTGCCCATTTGCAACGATCGACATTCCGTAGAATTGGTGCTTGGGCGTTTCGGGGCGAATGTCGGCTCTGCGGCATCGCAGGCAAGGCTGGTGCGGATGCGCGCCCGCGGGGAGGCGCCTGCGGATTTGCATGCGAATCCGCATTGGCAGGAAACGGAGGCGCGAATAGCCAAGCTGTCGGTCATACCGCCGCTGGTGTTGCGAGAAGGACAGTCATGACGGGCATTGAGGCAAGTATCTATCGACGCTTGGTCGAAAGCTCGCCCGAGGGAGTAGCGCTCGTGGACGCGCTGGATCCCGAGCGCCCGGTGATTTACGTCAACCCCGGATTCGAAGCCCTGACGGGTTATTCGGCGGCAGAGCTGCTCGGCCGGAACCTCCGCCTCTTGCAGGCGGACGACCGTGAACAGGACGGGCGGCATCGGTTGCGCGAGGCGCTTTCCAAAGGGGAGTCTTGCCGCGTGCTGCTGCGAAATTATCGCAAGGACGGCACGGTGTTTTGGAACGAGATGACGATTTCGCCGCTGCGCGATGCGGACGGCCGGGTCACTCATTTCGCGGGTCATCATCGAGATGCGGGCGAGCGCCTGCGCATCGACCCCAAGCTCACCCGGGATTCACTGAGCGGCGCGCATCAACCGACCGCGGTGGCGATCCGCGACGACCGCTTGACGGGCCTCTTTACCTTGCCCTATCTCGAGGAACTGCTGAAACGCGATTGGGCGGTGGCGCAGCGGGAAAAGC
Organism: Steroidobacteraceae bacterium; assembly: GCA_036498345.1. Lineage (GTDB taxonomy): Bacteria > Pseudomonadota > Gammaproteobacteria > Steroidobacterales > Steroidobacteraceae > Bog-1198. The sequence goes on along the minus strand of DASYFQ010000117.1, from coordinate 4,269 downwards.
GCAGTATTGCGGTGTTCGCGATCGACATCGACGCCCTGGATCTCTACAACACGACTTTTGGCCGTGCGGCGGGCGACTCCACCATCCGCCGCGTGGCGCATGTGGTGTCGGGGTGCTTGCGCCGCTCGAGCGATGTCACGGCGCGCATCGACGGCGGCAATTTGGTGGCGTTTGCGCCGGGCCTCACGAATGAGCAGGCACTGCGCATCGGGCAGCTCATGGCCGAAAGGGTCAGGGATCTTCGAATCCATCACCCGCGTTCGGCGGTTCTGCGCTACGTCAGCGTGAGCGTGGGCGTGTGCGCCGTGGTACCGGATCCTGCCGACAGCCCCGCGGCCCTGCTCGAGAAATCGCAGTATCAGCTGCGGATCGCCAAGAAGTCCGGGCGCAATCAGGCTGCTTGAGGCGGAATGCGCGCAAGCGGCTAGCCTGCGGCCACGGCAGGCGCATAGTTCGGTCGATTCACCCGCAGAATCAGCAGTGCGCTGGCCACGCACAGGCCCCCCGAGATCATCGTCGCGACGGTGTAAGTTCCCAGCGTGCTGCGCAGCATGCCTGCGCCCAGGGCGGCGAAGGCGGCGCCCAGCTGATGGCCGGCGACCACCCACCCGAACACCACGGGTGCGTCCCTGCTGCCAAAGGTATCGGTCGTGATACGCACGGTGGGCGGCACCGTCGCGACCCAATCGAGTCCGTAAAACAAGCCGAATATGGGCAGGCCGGCGTACTGGAAGCCAAAAGCGAACGGCAGGAATATCAGCGCCATGCCGCGCAGGCCGTAGTACCAGAACAGCAATACGCGGTTGTCGAAGCGATCGGATAACCAGCCCGACAGCGTCGTGCCGAATAAATCGCACACGCCCATCACGGCGAGCATGCTTGCGCCGCGAACCTCCGATAGCCCGTAGTCGCCGCACATCGCGATGAAGTGCGTGCCGATGTAACCGTTGGTGCTGGCGCCGCAAATGAAGAAGGTGAAGAACAGCAGCCAGAAATCTCTGCGCTTCGCGGCTTTGCCCAACGCGGCAAAGGCGATCGCGATGGGGTTCGCTTGGGGCTCAGCCGGGTCGCTCGGTGCATCGGCGGATTCGCCGTAGCGTTGCAGTCCGATTGACGAGGGCTGCTCCGGCAGGAACACCGCCACGATCGGCAGCACGACGGCCGCGGCGAGCGCGACCAACAGCACGATGGGCCGCCAGCCGTGATGCTCCACCACCCACGCCATCAAGGGCAGAAACGCCAATTGCCCGGTGGCCGAACTCGCCGTGAGGACGCCCATCGCCAAACCGCGGTGTTGAGTGAACCAACGATTGACCACCGCGGCGCCAAGCGTCATCGAAGTCGCTCCGGTCGCACCGCCGACGAGCACGCCCCAGATCAGCACCATCTGCCAAGCCGCCGTCATCCGGCTGGAAAGTGCGACACCGCCGGCCAGGATTGCCAGCGCGCCGATCACGGTGCGCCGCATCCCGAAGCGTTGCATGGCGGCGGCCGCAAACGGCCCCATCAATCCGAACAACGCAAGATTGATGGCGAGCGCCAGCGAGATGGTGGTGCGCGTCCAGCCGAAGCTGCGTTCCAGCGGGACCATCATGACGCTGGGCGTCGCGCGAATTCCCGCCGTCACCAGCATGATCAGAAACGTCACGGCGATCGCGATCCACGCGTAGTGAAAGCGATTTCTCGCCATCTGCGGCTAGCTCGGTTCTTTGGCGAACACCAATAGGCGGTTGTTCGCGGGAAGGTCATGATCGGCATCCAACCGCAAGCCGTACTGCTCGGCAAGCGAATTGATGGCCTGAATGTCGCGCAAGCCCGATAGTGGGTCGCGCTCCTGCAGCATTCGATCGAATTCCTGGTTGCTGTCCGATGTATAGCGGCCGGCGTAGCGAAACGGACCGTAGACGCATAGCACGCCGCCCGGCGCCAGCACGGCGCCAACCCCTCCGAATAACGCCGTGACTTCGGCCCACGACATGATGTGCAGGGTATTGGCGGTGAATACGGCATCGACGCTGCGCACCGGCCAAACGGCCTGGCGGACGTCGAGCAGTGTGGGTGCGCGCAGATTGTGCGGCCCCTCGAGCTTCACGCGCTCCGCCAGGTCCGCGAGGTACGCCAATTGCTCCGTCGGGTGCCAGGTCAGATGCATGAGCGCTCGGGCGAAATGCACGGCATGCTGGCCGGTGCCGCTGCCAATTTCCAACACCTGGGCGCGGCCCGCAAAGCGGACGCGCAATACCTCGAGAATGGGATCTTTGTTGCGTTCGCAGGCTGCGGAGAAGGGGAGCATAGGGAATGCGATTTTAGCTCTTTCTACTCAATCGATCGAACTTTGGGTAAAGTGTCGCCCCGGTTGCCTGGGCTCTTGAGGGGGATGTCGATGTCTATTTCCATGTACGATGTTTCGATTCCGGTCATCACGCGCGGTTTGAACAATTTGTCCGCGCTTCTCGACAAGGCGGCGGCGCACGCCGCGGCCAAGAAATTCGATTCCGCGGTCCTCGCCCAGGCGCGCCTGTTTCCCGACATGTATCCGCTGGTGCGCCAGGTGCAAATCGCGTGCGACACGGCCAAGGGGGCGGCAGGGCGCTTGGCGGGGATCGAGGTGCCGAAGCACGAAGACACGGAGACGACGCTTGCCGAGATCCAGGCGCGAATCGCCAAGACCGTGGATTTCCTGAAGTCGGTCACCGCGGCGCAGCTCAAAGACGCTGAAAGCCGCGCCATCGAGATCAAGTTTCCGAACGGAAGCTGGAAGTTCACCGGCATCGTGTATTTGAACGACTTCGTGCTGCCGAATTTCTACTTCCACACCAGCATGGTCTACGCATTGCTGCGCAAGAACGGCGTTGAAATCGGCAAGATGGATTTTCTCGGGGCGATTCAGTAGCCAGGCGCGCGCGCCGAACGCCGCCGCTAGGTGAGCTGTTCGACCAGCTGTTCTACGCGGGTGAACAGTTTCTCTTCGGTGCGCGCGTCGTGGGTGAAACGTAATTTCAGCGGACCGTCGAGACGATATTCCTTCGGTCTTCCTTGAATCAGTTTGAGCATGCGCTTCGGATCGACCTTGTTCGTTTCTTCGAAAATGACATAGCCGTTGCTCGCGCCGGCGTCGATCTTGCGTATTCCGAGTTCCCCGGCGCGCAACTTGAGCCGAGTCGCGCGAAATAGCGATTGCGCATAATCGGGCATCGGCCCGAAGCGGTCGATCATCTCGACTTTCAATTCGTCGAGGTCTTCGCGGGACTCGGTGCTGGCGATGCGCTTGTAGAGCACCAGCCGCAAATGGACGTCGGGGACATAGTCCTCGGGGATCAGTACCGGCACGTGCAGCTCAACCTCGGGTCCCGCGTCGAGCGGCCGTTCGAGGTCGGGCTGCTTCCCGGATTTCAACGCCGCAACGGCGCGCTCCAGCAATTCCATGTACAGGTTGTAGCCGATCTCCTGAATCTGGCCGCTCTGCTCATCGCCCAAGAGTTCGCCCGCGCCGCGAATTTCGAGGTCGTGAGTGGCCAGGGTGAACCCCGCGCCGAGTTCCTCGAGCGATTCCAGGGCTTCGAGCCGCTTGACCGCATCGGCAGTCATCGCTTTTCGCGGCGGCGTAATCAAGTAGGCATATGCCCGGTGATGCGATCGGCCCACGCGGCCCCGCAACTGATGGATTTGCGCCAAACCGAATCGATCCGCGCGGTCGATGACGATGGTGTTCGCCGTCGGCACGTCGATGCCGCTTTCGATGATGGTGGTGCAGACGAGAACGTTGAAGCGCCGATGATAGAAGTCGAGCATGAGCTGTTCCAGTTCGCGTTCGCGCATCTGGCCGTGCCCCACCGCGACATTCGCCTCGGGCACGAGCTTGCGGATGGCCTGCGCCGTTTTCTCGATGGTCTCGACGGTGTTGTGGACGAAGTATATTTGGCCGCCGCGCCGAATCTCGCGCAAGCTCGCTTCGCGCACCACGGTTTCGTTCCATTCCAGGACGAAGGTCTTCACGGCCAGACGCTCCGCCGGGGGGGTCGTGATCAAGGACAAATCGCGCAGTCCGCCCATGGCCATGTTGAGGGTCCGCGGAATCGGCGTCGCCGTCAGCGTGAGCACGTCGACCTCGGTGCGCAGGGCTTTCAGTTTTTCCTTGTCGCGTACGCCGAAGCGGTGCTCCTCGTCGATCACCACCAGCCCCAAGTCCTTGAAGCGCGCTTTACCCTGGAGCAATCGCTGCGTGGCGATGACGATATCGACCTTGCCCGCGGCGACTCCGGCGAGAAT
>DASYFQ010000116.1:0-21976 GCA_036498345.1 Steroidobacteraceae bacterium | reverse complement strand
CAACGCCATCAAGCCGCCTCCGAGGCCATACCAAATTCCGCTGTAAAGAAATGGCCGGCGGGCGAAACCATCGGAAGCGCCCACTAGTTTCATGACCTCGATTTCCACGCGTCGGTTCAATATATCCAGACGAATGGTGTTACCCACGATGAGCACCACCCCCGCGCCCAGCAGCCCGCCGGTGAGAAACACGACGCGCCGCAAAATATCGAGCATGCTGTGCAGCCGATTCACCCATTCGGTGTCGAGCTGCACGTATTGGACATCGGCCAGGGCCGCGATCGCGCCCTTGAGCGAGGCCGTGCCCTGCGGCGTGCTCGCCGCGGGCGTCGGCGTGACGATGAGGGTATCGGGCAGCGGATTGTCGCTCAGCGCATCGAGGGCTTTCCCGAACCCCGAATCGTTCCGAAACTCCGCCAGTGCCTGGTCCGCAGTGATGACGCGGACCGCCGCCACATCGTCGCGCTTGCGGAGCTGCTTCGCCACGGCGGCCGTACGCACGGGCCCCGCTTTCTTGTCCATGTAGACCGATAAATCGAAGGCGTCGTTCCAATTGCCGGTGGCGGTGCGCACATTGGATAGAAGCAGGTTCAGAAACAGCGGCAGGGCGAGGGCCACGGCGACCACCCCTATGGTCATCAGCGTCGCGAACGGATGGTGGACGATGCGGCCCAGGGATCCGACCAGGGTTTGCGCATGCCGCGCGAAGTACGCTTGCACGTTTCCGCGGAAACGCGATGTCATTCGCTGATTCGTCATTGCGGCGGCCGGCCCGCGTCAGCCACGCGACCCTCGCCCAGCACGATGCGCCGCGCGCCGAAATGCTCGATGAGATGCACGTCATGGGTGGCGATCACGACCGTCACCCCCACTTCATTGAAGCGCTTGAACAATTTCATGATCTCGAGGGCGAGATCGGGATCGAGATTGCCGGTGGGTTCATCGGCAATGAGCAGCGCCGGCTTCGCCACCACCGCGCGCGCAATGCCGACCCGCTGCTGCTCGCCGGTCGAGAGTTCGAGGGGGCGGCTGGTCTCCTTGCCGAGCAGGCCGACCTGATCGAGCGCCGCGCGCACGCGCTTGTCGATTTCGCGCTTCGGCACGCCGGCGATGATCAGCGGCAGCGCCACATTGTCCGCCACGGGCCGGTCGTGCAGCAGTTTGTGATCCTGAAAGACCACGCCCAGCCTGCGGCGAAATTGCGGGATGCCGCGCGGCCTGATGCCGGAGGTATTTTGGTTGTTGATGAATACCTGGCCGCGGGTGGGGCGCTCGATGAGCGCGATCAATTTCAAAATACTGCTCTTGCCGGCGCCGGAGTGGCCGGTCAAGAACGCGAGCTCGCCGTCCTCGATCGTGAATGACACGCCGGCCAGCGCCTCGCGGCCGTTGGCGTAGCGCTTGTGGACTTGGTCGAAACGAATCATGCCTTGGCGCCGGAATCCGATTTGAGCAGGGCCGACACGAAATCCGAGGCATTGAACACGCCGAAATCTTCGGTGTCCTCGCCCACACCGACGAAGCGGATGGGAATCTTCAGTTTCTGAGCGATGGCGAGGACCACTCCGCCCTTGGCCGTGCCGTCCAGCTTGGTGACGACCAGGCCGGTGACGCCCAACCCCTTGTTGAACTCCTCGGCCTGGGCGACCGCGTTCTGGCCGATGGTGCCGTCGAGTACCAACAGCACTTCATGAGGCGCGCCGGCATCCAGGCGCGCCAGCACGCGCTTGACCTTCTTGAGCTCGTCCATCAGGTGAGTCTGGGTGTGCAGGCGTCCCGCGGTGTCGGCGATCAGGACATCGATGTTCCGGGCGCGCGCGGCCTGAAGACCATCGAAGATCACGGCGGCGGGCTCCGCGCCGCCCTGCTGCGCGATGATGGGTACCCGGTTGCGCTCGGCCCAGACCTCCAATTGCTCGCGCGCCGCCGCACGAAAGGTATCGCCGGCGGCCAGCATGACGCTGTGTCCCTCGGCCAGCAGCCGGCGCGCCAATTTGCCGATGGTCGTGGTCTTGCCGGCGCCGTTGATGCCCACCACCAAAATCACATAGGGCCTGATCTTGGGGTCGATGGCGAGCGGCACTTCCACGGGCTTCAAGATATCCAGCATGGCGTCGTGCAGGGCCTTGAGCAGCGCGTCCACATCGTTGAGTTCTTTGCGCGCTACGCGCTTGCGCAGCTCCTCGAGAATTCGGCGGGTGGCCTCGGCCCCCACGTCGGCGGTGATCAGGCGCGTTTCGAGATCATCCAGGATCTCGGCATCGATCTTGCGGCCGGGCAGCAGTTCCGTGAGGTCGGCGGTGAGCCAGGCCGGACCTTGGTTCAACTTGGCGCGCAGGCGCTTGAAAAACCCGCGCACCTTGGGGGTATCGGCTTCGTTCGTCATGGGAGGGTATGATACCGGGAGTGACTACTCTCAAGACGGTATCGAACGCCTCGGGCGGCCGCAACTCAGTGCGGATCATCGGCGGCGGTTGGCGCGGCCGGCGCGTCAGTTTCCCGGATATTCCAGGCCTCAGGCCCACTCCTGATCGGGTGCGCGAGACCTTGTTCAATTGGCTCCAGCACGGCATCGCCGGTGCTCGATGCCTCGATTTGTTTGCCGGCTCCGGTGCGCTCGGACTCGAGGCCCTGTCCCGTGGGGCGAAGGAACTGGTGTTCGTCGAGCAGGCGGTCGCCGCGTCGCGCGCCTTGCAGGAGGAACTGACCCGCTTGGGCGGCGCTGCCCAGGGACGCGTGATGGAAATGGGCGCCGCGCGATATCTGCGCTCATCCCCGCAGGCCTTCGACGTGGTGTTTTTGGACCCGCCGTTCGGGCGGGACGCCTTGGCGGAATATATTCCCATGCTGGACGCAGGCCAGTGGCTCAAACCGGGAGGGCTGGTGTACTTGGAAAACCAGAAAACCGAGGGTGTGCCGCCGCTGCCCGGCCATTGGGAGCTTCTCAAATCGAAGTCGGCGGGCGAGGTGGGGTATCATTTGGCGCGCGTCAATGCGCGGGCCTAGTTGAATGCACAAAAGAACAGCCGTCTATCCCGGTACTTTCGATCCCATTACCAACGGTCATCACGATCTGGTGCGGCGAGCCGCCAGTATTTTCGACCGCTTGGTGGTTGCCATCGCGGCGAATCCGAACAAGGCGCCCATGTTCAGCCTGGAGCAGCGCGTCGACATGGCGCGGCGGGTACTTGCCGACTCACACAATGTCGAGGTGATGGGGTATGTGGGGCTGACGGTCGACTTCGCGCGGCAGAACGGGCTGTCCGTGATCGTGCGCGGCCTGCGCGCCGTGTCGGACTTCGAGTTCGAATTTCAATTGGCCAACATGAGCCGCCATCTCACTCCTGAGATAGAGTCCGTGTTCATGACGCCGCAGGAGCAATACACCTTCATTTCCTCGACGCTGGTGCGCGAAATCGCGGTATTGGGCGGCAACGTGTCCGAGTTCGTGCACCCCATCGTCGAGATCGAGCTCAAACGGCATCGCAAGCTTTGACCGAGTCAGCATCCGCACCGCGCCGCGCGCGGCAATTCTCAGCCTTGGTATTGTCGATCGCCTCGATGATCGCGGCGATACCGGCCGCGCACGCCGATGACTCCGCGGCCGCTCAGCACGCAAAACCCTCGCCTCAGGCGCATGCTCAGGTTGCGGCGCATCAGGTCGCCGCGCACCCGGCGGCCATTGCCAGCGCCTATCCCCTGGCGAGCCAGGCGGGGCAGGAAATTCTTGCGGCGGGCGGCAACGCCTTCGACGCGGCCGTGGCGGTATCGGCGGCACTGGCGGTGGTCGAACCCAGCAGTTCGGGCTTGGGCGGCGGCGGCTTCTATTTATTGCATCGGCAATCCGACGGCTTCGAGACCATGGTCGATGCGCGCGAGAAGGCGCCGGGTGCCGCCTCGCGCGACATGTACCTGGACAAGGCCGGCAATGTGATCGAGAACGCGTCGATCGCCGGCGCCTTGGCCGCGGCAATTCCGGGCGAACCGGCCGCGTTCGAGTATCTGGCACGCAAATACGGCAAGCTCCCCTTGAAGCGCAGCCTGCAACCCGCGATTCGCCTGGCGCGCGGGGGCTTTCCGCTGTACGAACGCCTGCAGGGGGCGATTCGCTACAAGCAGAAGGTTTTGGCCCGTTCCCCGGATGCGGCGAAAGCGTTCCTGACCGGCGCTGGCGGCGGCGTTCCGGAGGTGGGCGCCATCCTCAAGCAGCCGGAATTGGCGAATACCCTCGAGGCGATTGCCGATCGAGGCGCGCAGGGTTTCTATGCGGGCCGGGTCGCGGCGGATCTGGTCGCCGGCGTGCGGGCGGATGGCGGCATTTGGACGCTCCAGGATCTTGCGGCGTACCGCGTGGTCGAGCGCAAGCCGCTGGTCGGCGACTATCACGGGGCGCGCATCGTGTCGGCCTCGCCGCCCTCGTCGGGGGGCATTGCCGTGCTGGATGCGCTCAACATCCTGTCCGGATTCGATTTGCACCAATACGATTCCGCCACTCGCAAGCACTTGGTGATCGAAGCCATGCGCCGCGCGTATCGCGACCGGGCGATCTACTTGGGGGATCCGGATTTCGTCACAGTGCCGTTGGCGCAACTCGCGAGCAAGGACTATGCGGCCGGGCAGCGCAGCAGCATCCGCACCGACAAGGCCATGCCATCCGCCATGTTGCCGGGCATCGAATCGGAACCGGGCGGCATGCAGACCACGCATTTCTCGGTGCTGGATGCCGACGGCAATCGGGTTGCGGCCACGATCTCGGTCAATCTGTTTTTCGGCACGGGCTATATGCCGCCGCGGACCGGCGTATTGCTCAATAACACCATGGATGATTTCTCCACCAAGCCCGGCAGGCCCAACGAGTTCGGCCTGGTGGGTGCCACGGCCAATGCCATCGCGCCCAACAAGCGCAGCCTCTCCAGCATGTCGCCGACTTTCGTCGAGACGCCCAAGGGCTTGATGATCGTGGGCTCACCCGGCGGCAGCTACATCATCAGCATGGTGCTGCTGGGCACGCTGAATTATCTGGACGGGATGAACGCCGCGGACATCGTGAAATACCCGCACTATCACCATCAATACCTGCCCGACGAAGTCGATTATGAACAGGGCGCGCTGAACGATGCGGAAATCAAGGAACTGCAGGCCATGGGGCACACGCTCAAGGTGTCAGGCCGGGCCTGGGGCAACATGCAGGTCGTTACCTGGGACTATGCGACCGGCAAGGTCGAGGCAGCGTCCGATCCGCGCGGCGAGGGCGTGGGGCTGGTGTACTGAACCCGCGCTTCGGGTCTGACGCGTCGGTAACGCATAACTCGGTAACGTATAAGTGCTGGCGGTCAGCGCTGGCAGGTCGAACACCAGTACGTGGAACGCTGACCCTGGGCGAACTGCTTGACCGCCGATCTGCACACGCGGCAAGACTCTCCCGCCCGTTCGTACACGAATAGTTTCTGGCTGAAATATCCGGGCGCACCGTCGGCATTGACGTAGTCGCGCAGCGTGGTGCCGCCGATTTTGATCGCCTCGCCGAGCACATCCTTGATGGCCTGTGCGAGCGCCGCGGCCTCTTGGCGAGTGAGCCGGCGAGCCGCGCGGCGCGGCGAAATCTGCGCGCGAAACAAGGCCTCGCTCGCGTAGATGTTGCCCACCCCCACGACCAGCTGAGAATTCATGATGAGGTGCTTGATGGCGACGCTGCGCTTGCGGGTCGCGCGGTGGAGGTACTGGCCGTCGAATGCCGGACTCAAGGGTTCGGGAGCGAGCTTCGCGAGCAGCGGGTGCAGCGCGGGATCGGCCTTGGTCCAGTGCAGGCTGCCGAAGCGCCGGGGATCGTGAAATCGGAGGATCCATCCGCCATCCATGCGCATGTCCCAGTGATCATGGGTTTTGAGCGGGGTGCCGGCTTTGACCAGGCGCAGGCTGCCCGACATGCCGAGATGCACGATCAAGGTGCCCGGGTCGAAGCGGATCAAAATGTATTTCGCGCGCCGGTCGATGGCGCGCACGGTTTGGCCGCGAACGGCCGCTTCGAGGCCGGCGGCGATGGGCCAGCGCAGACGCCGCTCGCGCACGATGACGTCGGCCACGCGCCGCGCCAACAGGGCGGGCGCGATGCCGCGTCTCGTCGTTTCTACTTCAGGGAGCTCGGGCGTGTGAGGCTCGGGCGGTCGGCGTTATTTGATCTTCGATTCTTTGTAGGCGACGTGCTTGCGCACCACCGGATCGAATTTCTTGGTTTCCAGCTTGTCCGGATGCAGACGCTTGTTCTTCGTGGTCGTGTAGTAATGGCCCGTGCCCGCCGAAGAAACCAATTTAATCTTGTCGCGCATGAATGCTCCTTAAACCTTGATGCCCTTGGCGCGCAAATCGGCAACCACCACATCCACGCCGCGCTTCTCGATGGTGCGCAAGCCGCGAGTCGACACGCGCAGGCTCAGGAAGCGCTTTTCCGTTTCGGACCAGAAGCGGTGAGTATGCAAATTCGGCAAAAAGCGGCGCCGCTTGCGATTGTTCGCGTGGGACACCGTATTACCCGTTTTGGGGGCTTTGCCCGTGACTTGGCAGACTCGCGACATGTGTAAACCTTTGAAATGGAACGCAAGGAACAGCCGCGCTTTATACCAGGCTGCCCCGTACCAGGCAACCCACAAACAAATAATCACGTAAATTCAATAGCTTGACTGCCGAGGCGCGGCTTGGCCGACAAAGCGCGCAAGCGGTCCGGCGCGACACGAATCGGTTCACCTATCAGACCAGTCCGCGTTCGGCCAGCGACACGTTCGCGCCGTCGCCGACGATGATGTGATCCAGCAGGCGAATGTCGACCAGGGCGAGAGCCTCCTTGACGCGCTGGGTAATCAATTCGTCGGCTTGACTGGGCTCCGCAATTCCCGACGGGTGATTGTGCGCGATGATCACCGCCGCCGCGTTGCGCTGCAGAGCGAGCTTGACGATTTCTCGCGGATGCACGCTGGCGCCGTCGATCGTCCCGCGAAACAATTCCTGAAATTGAATCAGGCGATGGCGCTTGTCGAGATACAGGCAGCAAAATACTTCGTGTTCCAGATCACGTAGTTGCGAGGAGAGAAAATCCCGGGTTGCCCGTGGGCTCGCGAGCGACGGGCCGGCGCGCAGGGTCTCCGACAGCTGCCGTCTTGCGATCTCGACCGCCGCCTGCAATTCCGCGAAGCGCGCCAATCCGAGCCCGCGCTCGGCGCAGAATCTCTGCCGATCCGCTGCGATCAGCTTACGCAGGGAATGGAAGCTCTTGAGCACGGCGCGCGCGAGGTCGAGCGCCGAGTGTCCCGGCGTTCCCGTGCGCAGCAAAATGGCCAGCAACTCCGCGTCGGACAGCGCCGCGGCCCCCCTGTCGAGCAGCTTCTCGCGCGGTCGTTCGTCGCTGGGCCAATCGCGAATTGCCATACCCGCGAGCATGACGAGGGTGGGTTCGATTCTCTAGCTGCATTTCGCGGGCGAGCGACCAGTTACGGCTCTTCTCCGCGGCACCGCACGCCTCAGCTGTGTCCCGAACTCCCAAACCCGCCCGTTCCGCGCGGCGTCGCCGAAAAATCCTCGACCACCTCGAAGCCGACCTGCACCACCGGCACGAATACCATCTGCGCGATCCGGTCGCCGGGATTGATGGTGAAGGGCGCGGCGCCTCGGTTCCACACCGACACCATCAGCGGTCCCTGATAGTCGGAATCGATCAGGCCGACCAGATTGCCGAGCACGATGCCGTTCTTATGGCCCAAACCTGAGCGCGGCAGCAGCACCGCGGCGAGAGCCGGATCCGCGATGTAAATCGAAACGCCGGTCGGAATGAGCTCGGCAGCGCCGGCTGCCAGCGCCAGCGGGGCGTCGATACAGGCGCGCAAGTCCATGCCGGCCGAGCCCGCGGTTGCATGCTGCGGCAGGGGAAATTCTCGGCCGATGCGCGGATCCAAGATCCGCAGCTTGACGGAACGCTGCATGCCGTCAGCGCCGCACGCGACGGGAGCGTACTCGATCGCGCGGCAGGACGGCGGCGATGCGCCGCTTGCGCGAACCTCGCCGCGGACTGCCGTCGGACGGCGGCAGCCGTTGAGCGATCAAGGCAATGAGCTGTCGCGCAACTTCAATTTTTGGTCCGCGTTCGACCTCGATTTTGCCGCCGGGCCAGATGACGGTGAGTGCATTGTCATCGCAATCGAACGCCATTCCCTCGCCGACTTGGTTGGCGGCAATCATGTCGAGCTTCTTGCGCTTGAGCTTGCTGCGCGCGTTCTCTTCGACGTCGTTGGTTTCGGCCGCAAAGCCGACGACGTACGGACGCTTGGCCATGTCGGCGACCGACTTGATGATGTCGGGCGCGGGTTCGAGATCGAGTTTGACCGCGACGCCCTGCTTTTTGATTTTGATTTTCGCGACGCTCACCGGCTGAAAATCGGCCACCGCCGCCGCCGCGATGAATACGTCGGCATCCGCCACCTGGCGGTGAACCGCGGCGTACATGTCGCGCGCGCTTTCCACGTTGATGCGCGTGATGCCGGTCGGTGTCGGCAATTGCACCGGTCCCGTGACGATGGTGACGTGGGCGCCGGCCTCGCGCGCCGCGGCGGCGACGGCAAATCCCATTTTCCCCGAGCTGCGGTTGGTGAGATAACGCACCGGATCGAGATGTTCGCGCGTCGGGCCGGCCGTGATCAGCACATTGAGCCCGGCCAAGAGGCCGGCGTTCACCGGCGGCTCCAGCAGGCTTTCGGCGAGTGCCACCGGTTCCCACATGCGGCCGGCGCCCACTTCTCCGCAGGCCTGGTTGCCGGAAGCGGGGCCCAAGATGCGTATGCCGCGGGAAATCAGGGTTTCCACATTGGCCTGCGTGGCCTTGTTGGCCCACATCACCCGGTTCATCGCCGGTGCGAGAGCGATCGGCGCTTCGGTGGCGAGGCACAGAGTGGACAACAAATCGTCGGCCCGTCCGCCGGCCAGCCGCGCCATGAAGTCTGCGCTCGCCGGCGCGATCAGCACCGCTTGCGCCCAGCGCGCCAGTTCGATATGGCCCATGGCCGCTTCCGCCGCGTCGTCCCACAGATCGCTGCGAGCCGGCCGGCCCGATACCGCCTGAAAAGTCATCGCAGAGACGAATCGCTGCGCCGCGTCCGTCATCACCACCTGCACGTCCGCGCCGCGTTCGATCAATCGACGCACCAGATCCGGGCTCTTGTAGGCGGCGATGCCGCCGGTGACGCCCAGCAAAACTCGAGTCTTCGGCGTCAATGGATGCCCTTCAGTTCTTTGAAGCGCTCGATATCGCTATCGAATTGCTTGCTCATGATGGTTTCCTCGCTGCGCTTTTCGCGCAGGTTCTGTTCTTGGGTGCGAATATCGTTGCCCACGCGCACCAGGTCCTCGGCGATCTGATCCGGCATGGCGGACGCATTCGCGTCGCTGCTGTACGGTTTGAAGCGCATGCTGCTCACCCGTAATTTCTTGAGTTTCCCGTTCAACACTTCGAGAAATTGCGAGGTCACCTTGATCTGATCGGTCAGCAACGTCACCCGCTGATCCCGCAGGCGTTCGATTTCCTGCACGGACGCGTAGGTATTGAGCAAATTCCGATCCCGGTTCTTGCTCTGCTCGGCGTCGATTTTCTTTTGCTCTTCCGCGGCCAATGCTTCAGGGGTTTTCTGGGCCTCGACACGATTGATCTCGATGCCCTGGGAATTCATGACGTGCCGCTCCTGCGCGGCATATTCCGGCGGAATGTGATCGCCATAATGGGTAACCCCCTGTTCGTCCACCCATTTATACAGGGTGCGGCCATTCGAGGCCCCGGCCGCAAAACCCGGGGAGGCGAGCAACATGACCGCGCAGAGGATCCCAGCGACATTCTTCAAGCGCATATCCTTAAGAGAAGCGGCCGTCATTGTGAGGGGAGCGCCCCGCGTTTTCTAGGGCCTGTGCCTCAATCTGCCAGCCCATATCGCTCCCGGTAGGCCTGCATGCGGAGCAGGTCGTCCTTGCGCCCCTGCAGCGAGACATGATGCATCAAGTCGGCCAGGTTGACGACGGCGACGACCGGTATTCCATACTGGTCACGGACCTCCTGAACCGCTGATGAGCGGCTTTGGGGGGCGCGCTCCTGGCGATCCAAGGCGAGCAGAACCCCGGCCGGCCGTGCGCCGGCCGCCCGGATGATATCGATGGATTCCCGGATCGCCGTACCCGCCGTGATGACGTCATCGACGATGAGAACATCCCCGCTCAGGGGGCCGCCGACGATGTTGCCCCCTTCACCGTGGTCCTTGGCCTCCTTGCGATTGAATGCGAACGGCACATTTCGATCCCCATGTTCCGCAAGCGCGGCGGCGGTGATCGTGACCAAGGGAATGCCCTTGTAGGCCGGGCCGAACAGCATGTCGAACTTGACGTCCGAGGCCATGACCGCCGCCGCGTAGGCGCGGCCCACCGCGCCGATGGCGGTGCCGGTGCTGAACAATCCGGCGTTGAAAAAATACGGACTGTCGCGGCCCGATTTCAGTGTAAAGCTGCCGAACCGCAGCACTCCCAGCCGTACGCATAACTCGATGAAGTCGCTTTGATATGCCAAGGTCATGGGGGCTGATATTATCGCGCGCGGTGCACAGCGTCATGTCGAACTACCGGATCTACCTCATGCCCGCGATTCATTCATCGGCGGCGATGCCGAGCTATCGCGATTGAGCCAAGCTGCAAAGCCCACCTTGCGGCAGGCGCTTGGCGACAAGCGCATGACGGCCATTCTATTCTTGAGCTTCGCCTCCGGGCTGCCGTTCAATCTGACGAATTTCACGCTGCAAGCGTGGCTGGCATCCGTCGGCCTCAGCATCAAGACCATCGGCATTTTTTCCCTGGCCGCGCTGCCCTATAACGTCAAATTCTTGTGGGCACCTGTCCTCGACCGCTATCTGCCGCCCGTCCTTGGCCGGCGCCGAGGCTGGATTTTGATCTTTCAAGCTTGCTTGACCATTTGCATCGGCGTCATGGGCTTTTGTTCCCCGGCGAAAGAACTCTACGTGCTCGCCGCCATTGCGGTGTTTCTCGCCTTCCTCTCGGCCTCACAGGACATCGTGATCGACGCCTATCGCGTGGACACCATTCCGCCGAGCGAGCGCGCCCTGGCCGCGGCCGCGGCGGCGTTCGGCTACCGCACGGCCGCGATGTTGGCCGGCGCGGTTCTGGTTTATATCGCCGCCAGTCTCGGCTGGCAGCTGGCCTTCTTGTTCGTGGCCGCCCTCATGGCAGCGACCATGCTGGCAACACTGTGGGCGCCGGAACCCGATGTGCCGGGGCACGCGCCGCGCACCTTGGCCGATGCGGTCTGGCATCCCTTGCGGGCGCTGCTCAAACAAAAAGGTATCTGGGGATTCCTGGCGCTGGTTCTGCTTTACAAGGTGGGCGATGCTCTCGCGCTCAGCCTCTACAGCACATTCATGATCCGAGGCGTCGGATTTTCTCTGCATGAACTCAGCATCGCCGGCAAATTGAATATGACGGTCTCGACGATGATCGGCGTGACTTTCGGCGGCTGGGTTTATTTACGCTGGGGAACGTTTCGTTCCCTGTTGGTATTCGGCATCGGCCAGGCACTCACCAATCTCCTGTATATGTGGCTGGCGCTGGCCGGCAAAAAAGTGTGGCTGCTGGTGCTCGCAACTTCCTTGGATACCATGATCGGCGGAATGGGCCAGGCAGCGTTCGTTGCCTTCTTGGTGTCGCTGTGCACGTCGGATTTCAGCGCCACGCAATACGCTCTGCTATCCGCGCTCGCCGTCTTGCCGCGCAACGTCACCGGTGCGATCGCGGGGGCAATCGTGCCGGCGATCGGATGGGCGAATTTCTTCGTGGTCACCTGCCTGAGCGCGGTGCCGGGGCTGATCTTGCTGGTGGTACTGCGCGGACCCTTGAATGAACTGTCGGCCCGTGAGGCGGCGAAAACTTAGCGCCCGATCAGCGGCGCCTCCAGTGCTCGATGAGCGGCGTTTGCTCGATCAGCGGCGCCTGCTCAATCAGCGGCGCAGCGAGCGATCGTTGGGAACGGACCAAAGGCTGCGCGCGTTGTCCTCGAACTCGCGATCCAGGTCTTCGGCTTCGACATCGACGGCGCCCGACCAGTCCTCCGGCGCATCGGCCGCATCGATGAGTTCGTCCAGCAGCTGCTCGTTCCAGGAGTCGAAATCCACTTCGGTGACGGTCCCGTCGAAGTACTGAATTTCGATGGTTTGGTCTTGGTCGTCGATCGCGACCACTTCAAAGAGCTCGTTGGTACCTCCTCGATACCATTGCCCAACGACCGGCCTGATTACGTTCATCACTGCCTCCGTCTGCTATGCTCAATTCCATTCACACTCCCAAACTGCATTCAACTCCCAATGAGTCAATCGCGCAATATGTAATTTTGGCGCGAAGCAACATCGTCCGTGATCGAACAGCTCGTTAAATTTTTCGTCGTTTTTTTCGTCGTGGTTGATCCCATTTCGCTGATCCCTTTGTTCGCCGGCCTCACGCAGGGCGCGAGCGCCCGCTACAAGAAAAAAATGGCCGGCAAGGCGATCGTGATCGCGTTGGGAATCTGTGTGCTGTTCGCGTTGGTGGGTGCGAAGTTCTTAGGACTCATGGGGATTTCCCTGAATGCCTTCCGAATTGCGGGGGGAACCCTGCTGTTCTTGATTGCGCTCGACATGGTGTTCGCGCGCGCCTCGGGTACCCGCTCGACGACCTCCGAACAGGAGGAAGCCAAGAAGCGCGAGGACATATCGGTATTCCCCTTGGCATTTCCCTTCATCGCGGGGCCCGGGGCGCTCGCCACCATTTTGCTGACCGCCGCCGAGATCGGTGGGAAGCCGCTGTTGTTCACAGGGTTCCTGAGCGTCGTCACCCTGGTGCTCATCGTCTGCTGGGTCTTGATGCTCGCCACGCCGCGCCTGATGAGAGCGCTGGGCGTGACCGGCGCCAACGTGGTCAGCCGGCTATCCGGTGTGATTCTCGCCGCCCTCGCGGTGCAGTTCATCATCGACGGGATTCGCGGCAGCTTTCTCTGAGGCCGGCGACGATGGCGGTGACTCGGGAAGTCTCACCGGGTTTGCGAGCTTCGTGTAGGCCAGATCCCACACCCCATGTCCCAGGCGCGCGCCGCGCCGCTCGAAGCGCGTCGGCGGCCTGAAGTCGGGCCGTGCTACATAGGTTCCGTCCGCGCTCAATGACTCGAGATACGGATTGGCATTGCACACGGCCAACATTTGTTCCGCGTACGCCTGCCAGTCCGTGGCCATCCGCAGCACTCCCCCGGAGCGCAGCTTGGCCGCAACCGATGCGACGAACGCGGCGTCGATCAAGCGTCGCTTATGATGGCGCTTCTTGTGCCAAGGATCCGGGAAGAACACCAGGACTTCATCGAAGGAGTCGTTCGGAATCCCGTCCTTCAATACCTCGACGGCGTCGTGGCAGATGACGCGCAAGTTGCGCAGGCTGCTTTGTTCGGCGCGCAGCAACAACCGGCCCACTCCCGGGCGGTGCACCTCGAGCCCCAAGTAATCGATGTGAGGGTGGTTCTCCGCCAAGCTGCCGATCACTTCCCCGACCCCGAAACCGATCTCGAGGCAGCGCGGCGCACGGCGACCGAAAATCGCCTCCAGATCCAGCAGGCCGCCGCCCAATTCGACGCCGTAGGACGGCCACAACTGCGCGAGCGCGCGCTCTTGGGCGGGAGTCATTCGGCCGGCGCGTAAGACGAAGCTGCGGATATGGCGTTGTGTGTGCATGCATGCAAAGTGTGCCTGATATGATCCTGTGATGCGTAAAACAAAATGCGGGATGCGGTCGAGACGCGCAAGCGGCTCGCTGCCGCTGCTCGCGGTTCTCATACTTCTGATATCCGGCTGCGCCGTTCTGCCGCAGCATGTCGAAAAATCCCTCACCACGGCGCTCCCAAATCCCGCCTCGACGGCGCTGGGCCGCATGGTCGCAGCCGACGAGGTCGGCAAGAATCTATCGGGTATCCGATTGCTCACCTCGGGCGAGGAGGCCTTGGGTGATCTCATCGCGCTCGCCGATCATGCCGAGCGCACGCTCGACATTCAGTACTACATCATCCACCAGGACGATTCCGCGCGGATCCTGCTGCAGCATGTGCGAATGGCCGCGGATCGCGGCGTGCGGGTGCGCGTTCTGGTCGACGACCTCAATACCGCCGGCGAAGATCGGCGGTTCATGCATTTGGGCGCGCACACGAACGTCGAAGTCAGGGTGTTCAATCCGTTTCCGGGCGGGAGATCCGCAACGTGGACTCGCTTGCTCGCTTCGGTAAACGACATTCGGCGCATCAATCATCGCATGCACAACAAGTTGTTCGTGGCCGACAATGCACTCGCCATCACCGGCGGCCGCAATATCGGGAATGAATACTTCACGCGCGACCGGCACAACAATTTCATCGATCTCGACGTGGTGGCGGCCGGCGCCATCGTGAAGGAGCTGTCGGCGTCGTTCGATGCGTTTTGGAACAGCAAGTACGCCTATCCGATCGCCTCGCTGGCCTCGCCCGTGAGCGCCGAAGCGGCCTCCCCGGCGAGCGCCGAAGCGGCCTCGCCGCCGCTTCTCGAAGCTGGCGCCTCGAACCTCGGCTGGCTGGAAAGCGAACTCAATTCAGGACGCATACATCTGGCGTGGGTGCCCGCCACCGTGCTCGCGGATCGGCCTGCCAAGATGGCGAGCGAGAGCTCGCCCGACGAGGAGGTGACGATAGCCAACAACCTCGTCGCTCTGATGCGTTCCGCCAAACAAGAGCTCATCGTGATTTCTCCCTACTTCGTGCCGGGAAAAGACGGCGTCGCCCTCTTCGCCAAGCTCGTGGACCAAGGCGTGCACATTCGGATTCTCACCAATTCCCTGGCGTCGACCGATTCGCCCCTGGTGCATAACGGATATTCGCGCTACCGCGTGGCGCTGCTCAAGCTCGGGATCGAGCTGTCCGAGGTGCGGCCGAAGCTCGGGCAGAAACGCGCCCGCTTTCATCCGTTTCGCGGTTCCAGCGCCAGCCTGCACGCCAAGGCGCTGGTGATCGACCAGAGAACCGTGTTCATCGGATCGATGAACATGGACGCGCGATCGGCGCGCACCAACAGCGAACTCGGACTCGTGATGCGCAGCGCCGATATCGCGCGGCAGGTCACGAGTCTGCTCGACGACATCAGCGCGGACGGGAGCTACAAGCTGCAGTTGGTGGATCACAGCGACCGAATCGAGTGGTCGAGCGGCGAGGCGGGTTCGGAAAAGACCTGGTACACCGATCCGGAGACCACTCGCCTGCAGCGCTTCGTGCTCAAACTGGTTGCTCCGTTCGCGCCGGAGGAACTGCTGTGATCAGGAAAGTCGCAGGGTGCTCAAGTAGTCCTTGACCTTGCCGCGGAATCCCTCGCTGCTCGTGACGGTGGCCCCGCCGGCCAACACCAGGATGAAATCCCCGCGCAGGGTGCGGTTCACCTCTCGGAGATAATTCATGTTGACGAGGCAGGAGCGGCTGATGCGCAGCATGGGTTGCGTGCGCAGCGCCAGTTCCGCCTGCTGCAGCGTGCTGCGCGCGTGAAAGCTGTCTTTGCCCACGCGAATCACGACGTAGTTGCGATCCGCCTCGATCATTTCCACTTGAGCGGCCTCGATCACGTGCACGTGGCCGCCGAATTCCGCCAGCAGACGCGGCCGTTCCTCGCCGGCGGACCGGACGTCGCGCGCCAGTTGCGCGAGCAGGCCGGCGAGCAACGCCTGGCGCTCGTCCGCGTCCGCCTTTGCATGGCGCGGCCGCACGCGCTCCAGTGTCCGACGAAAGCGTCCCTGATCGAAGGGCTTGAGCAGGTAGTCCACGGCGCAGACCTCGAACGCCTCGACCGCATAGGTGTCGTAGGCGGTGACGAACACCAGCGAGGGCAGCTGCGAGGGCTCCAGCGAGCGCGCCAGTTCGATCCCGTTGGGGGGATCCATCTGGATGTCCAGGAACAAGATCTGCGGCGGCCGCGCTCGAATCGCCGCGAGCGCCGTGGCGCCGTCGCCGTACTCTCCCACCACGCGCAAATCGCCTTCCGCTTCGCAATATTCGCGCAGGGTGCGGCGGCCGGCTAATTCATCATCGACGATGATGACATCCATCACGCGTCGACCAAGGCAGCCGCATGCCGCGGCTCGCGCGCAGGCGAGTGGTGGATCGCCGGCATCGTGATTTCACTGCGCCACTCATCGCCGGACCCGCCGGCGATGAGGCCCGCGCGTCCCTCGAACTGGACGGTCAAGCGTTCACGCACGTTATAGAGGCCGATTCCCTCTTCACCCACCGCCTTATGCGGCGCAATCGTGTTGAACACGGACAGCGTCAGCACGTCATGCGCCATGCGTACGGTGATGCGCACGATCACGGGTCCTTGATGACCCGACAATCCGTGAAGCACGGCGTTTTCGACCAGCGGTTGCAGAATCAAGCTCGGCACCCACACGGCGGGGACCTCCTGGGCCGAGGGCAGAACCACGCTCAAGCGATCCGCGAAGCGCCGCTGCTGCAATTCCAGATACAACCTGACGAATTGCAATTCATCGCTCAGCTTCGAGAAGTCGCGTTCGCCGGCGTTGAGCAGCCGGCGCAGCAGATCGGCGAGCTGCACGACCATCGATTGCGCGCCCTTCGGGTCCCATTCGATATAGCCGCGAATCGTGTGCAGCAGGTTGAAAAGCGTATGCGGCGACAATTGCATGCGCAGTGCCGCCAGGCGAGCGGTGCTCCATTCGCGTTCGAGCGCCGCGAGCCGCAGTTCGGAATTCCGGAATCGCGTATAGAGCGTCAAGCCCGTGATCAGCGCCAACCCAAATCCATAGGTCGGCAGGAAACTCACGAAGCTGGCCAGCCACAGTGAGAGAAAGTAGGGGTCGAACCAGGGCTCGGAGACATGACCCATCGCGTGCTCATGCGCCTCCGGGGTGCCTACGGTCATTTCGGCAACGATCATCGCCGGATAGGCCAACGCCGAAAACACGACGCCCAGTATCACCTGCAACGGGAGCGCGATCAGCAGCGGACGCCACTGGATCCGCAGCGACGCCCAAAAGGACACCAGCAGAACCGGCAGCAGCAGCACGTGCTGCAACAAACGAGCGTCCCAGGGGGCGAACACCGAGCCGCTCGTCATACGCGCAATTCCGATGCGCATGCTGTACGCATACAAGATGTTCGACAGGGCCACGTACACCCAGAACAGGCAGGCGATGCCCAGAAACTGCCGCAAGCTGAGGCCCCCAACAAAGCGCCGGGTCGAGGGTGCTGCCGTGCCCATTCCGATCATGTGGCAAGCCTAGCGCAAGTGCCGGTCGAATGCAGTCGACAGCCTTCTTGCCGGGACGAACCCGTCATTGGACGGGACGACCTCGACAGGGAGCCGCAGACGTGGATGGCCTGCGAAGCGTCTTATAAGCGCGTCACCAAACACCGTCACCGAGGAGAGAAACGTCATGAGTACTTCCATAGCGGCCCGAGCCGCGGGCTCGCGTGCCAAGATGGGGCTGTTGGTTCTGGGCACCTTCGCGGGCGTTATGGCTGCCGGCGCAGCCGGCGCCGCCGGCCCCAACGATAACGTGCCGACCGTTGTCGTCAAGTACAGCGAACAGAGTCTCGCGACCGACGAGGGCGTGCAAATACTGTATCGCCGCATCACGAGCGCGGCCAGGCAAGTCTGCCCGGATGCACCGATTCGAAATTTCGGTGTTCAGAGGCAGGTCGAGGAGTGCCGGACCCAGGCTATCGCCCGGGCGATACAGAAAATCGACAATGCGCGTCTGGCAGCGCTGTACGCCGTGCACTCGAAGAATGGTTGAGCGAGTGTCGAATCAGCGGTCGGCCGCAGGATAGAGCGTTACGGTGCGATGCACCACCGTGAGATCGCCATCCTGCGAGCTGATCGCGTTCGGCGGCCGCGCGCGCCGCAGGGTGCCTTCAGCCGGAAAGTCATAGCTCTGATCGAATACTTGAACCGCCGCCGGTAGGCGCCCCGTCGCATCGACACTGATGTCCACGCCGTCGGACGGGAGTGAAACGATGTCCAGAAGGGTTGCGCCGCTCCCCAGCTTGTTGAGTTTGGCCCGTACCGGGCCGGTTGCCGTTGCGAGCGCAATCTCCTCCACCTGCGCGCTCGCCGGAAACACGACCAGCGCCTCGGGCGCCCCGCGCAGTGAGCGCAGCCGGAACTCGTAGTGGCTGACGGCCCCGGCGGCCACGGTGGGTTGCGCGGTCAGGCGCAGCTCCGGGGCGGCGAGCGCAAGCTTCGGGGCGGCCGCGTAGAACGCTAGCGATCCGCTTCCCGCGAAGCGCGGGCGCGCCACGGGATCGAAGGGCGCCGCCGCGGCGAGCGTTGCCGGGAGTCGCGACGAGTCGCACCGCGCCAGATAGTGAGACTGGCCGGTGTCGGCATCCAGCCAGTACTCGAGGTTGATGCGCTCCGGCCACTCGGCCGAGTAAGTCGGCAGGCTCAAGCTGACACCCAAGCCGCCCAGCGCGAACAGGGCGGCTGTCGCCGTGACTTGCCGCCGCGCCCGGCGGCTCGCGGCGGCCAGCAGCGGCAGCAGAGTGGCCGCTCCCAGACCCAGCACCAGCGTCGAGACCGGCCATGCCAGGCTTCCGAGCGCCGTGTACAGGAATCCCAGCAGCGGGAATACGGCGCCAAAAATCACGAGTGCGGGGACGAGAGCGGCGCAATCGGCCATCCGCGACCCTGCGCGGGATCTCATCAAGCTCACCGTTGCCGGCAGTGCTCCCAGTCCCGCGGCAATGGCCCACAGCAGCGGTACGAAGCTCGCGCCGGGAATGACCAGGGCGCTCGCGACCGACAGCACGGCGCCGAGCAAACTTCCCGCCAGCCAAAATCCCCAGAAGCCGGCGCGCCGCGCCAGCCAGGCACTTGCGCAGCCCGCAGCGAACAAGGCGATTGCAGCGGCCGCGATATGCATCGGCGCCGGGTGCGCAGTCCAAGACGCGCCGGCGAGCGGCGGCAGCTTGCCGACGCCGATCAGCATCGCGAGCAGCACGGTACACAGCGTCACGGCCGACGCGAGCATGCAGAGCGTGCCCACGCCGCCCCATAGGACTTCGCGTGCAGTCACGGCTCCGCAGCGCAATAGAATGACGGCTTCGGCGAGCAGCAGAGCCAACGACAGAAGTGCTGCCGGCAGGGTGAATGGCGCGGGCCAGGCGATGAGCGTGCGCGCAAACCCGTCGAAGAACACCGACTCGGTGATGGGCGGGTGCAAATTCGGGGAATTCGCCAGCGCCGATACGGCCGCGAGCGCATTGTCGCCCTGGTGTTGAATGCTGCTTGCGCTGGCGTTTGCCGCACTGTCGAGCGGCGTGTGGTAGCGGCCCACGTGACCGATGAAGGCGAAATTGAAGCCCTGGTACGCCGCCGTCTTGAATACGGTGAAATCGGTGTCGTTCGGCAGCAGCTTATACACGACATAATAGAGCGAATTGGTGAATGGCCGCGCGATCGCCGACCCGTACAAGCGCATGAGCCAGGTATTCGCCGTGCCCGTTTCGAACATGAGGCTCGGACCCGAGGTGCCGCGTGCCTCGAGATTGACCGCGGCCTTCACGTGTTTGGCCAGAGGATGCTGCTGCACGAACAGTGACGCGCCGAATAATCCCGCCTCTTCACCGTCGGTGAGCAGCAGCACGACGGGGTGCGGCGGTCGCGGTCGCGCGGCCAGAATGCGCGCGATCTCGATCACCGTCGCGACGCCGGCGCCGTCATCCGACGCGCCGGGGCCCGCCGGCACCGAGTCGTAGTGCGCCGCCAACATGACCGCGTCCTGGTTCTTGGTACTGCCGCCGAGCGTCGCGATGATGTTGACGGGGTTGCCGCACACGCCGTCGCGGCACACGAAACCCGATTGCAATTCGGGTGAGTATCCCAACGCCGTCAATCGCCGGACGATGGCTTCGCGCAGCCGCGCGCCGGCCGGACTTCCGACCGGGTGCGGAATGCCGTTGCCGACCAGATCTTGGAGGATCTGCTCGGCTCGATAGGCGGAGAACACGTCGGGCGAGGCGTTCGCCCCAAGCGGCGCGGGTGGGCGGTACGCCGCGAGGGTTGCCGCCAGGAGCAGCGCCATCCCTGCCAGCGCGAGCGCCAGTCCGCGATTGCCTGCGGCGGTCATTGACGATTACCGCACGCGCGGACCCGGATTCTCGGCTTCGAAGCGCTTGATACCGTTCAGGATTTCGGCATGCGCGACGTCGACGCCGGCCCAGCCGATGATCTTGACCCATTTACCCGCCTCGAGGTCCTTATAGTGCTCGAAGAAATGCTGAATCTGCCGGAGCCGGATCTCCGGCACATCGGCAATGGACTTCCAGTGCTCGAACAACGGACAGATTTCGTCCGCGGGGACTGCCAATAGTTTGGCGTCGCCGCCGGACTCATCGTCCATGCGCAGGACTCCGACCGCGCGGCAGCGCACGACCACTCCCGGCATCAAGGGAAACGGCGTGTGCACCAACACATCCACCGGATCATCATCGTCGGCGACGGTCTGCGGCACGTAGCCGTAATTGGCCGGGTAGTGCATGGCGGTCATCATGAAGCGATCCACGAACAGCGCGCCGGACTGCTTGTCTACCTCGTATTTCACGGGATCAGCGTTCATGGGAATTTCAATGATCACATTGAATTCGTGCGGAACATGTTTTCCGGCGGTTACATCATTGATGCTCATCTAACGTCGATTCCATGCGTCTGCGGGCGAGGTGTTCCGCCGCGTATCATAACCTCAAGCAGCGCCTTGTCAGTCGATGGCGATCGAGCGCGGCTGATTGCCCGCAGCGAACGGCGAATGGCTGGCCTGGGTCAGCACACCGGTCGTGGCATCGACGGCATACACGGAAATATCGTTGGAGTTATCGTTGGCGACATAGGCCCATTGGCCGGAGGGGTCGAGCGCGATACTGACCGGAAAGATGCCCGAGCCGGTCGGCGAACCCGACAACGTCAGGGCGCCGCCGCTCGACGCAATGGAATACGCGGTCACTTGATTCTTGGCAGTGACATTCGCGGCATAGAGGAACTGGCCTGCCGGGGCGACGGCCAGCGATTCAGGACTGCTTCCGGTCGTCAGGGGCGAGCCGGAAATCGGGGTCAGTGCGCCGGTCGATGCATTGATCGAGTATTCGGAAATGGTCGCGGCCGTTTCATTGCCGACGTAGACGTAGGTTCCCGAGGGATCGATGGCAATCGACAGGGCGCCGGCACCGGCGGCGAAGGGAGATCCGGACACTGTGCTCAAGGAGCCGGTGGCGGAATCGATCACCAATGCAGTGACATTGCCGCCGGTGAAGTCCGTGACATAGAGGAAATTGCCGCCCGGGTCGATCTTCAAGGAACTCGGTGCCGCGCCGGCCGCGAAGGGTGAATTGCTGAGTTCGGTCAGCGTGCCGGTGGAACTGTTGATGGTATAGGCCGACACGCTGTTTGCGGCGAGATTTGCCACGTACAGATAGGTGTCCGTGGGGTCCACGACAGCGGCCTCGGGGGCGCTGCCGGTACGAGCCGGTATCCCGGCCGCGGTCAGCGTCCCCGTGGAATAATCGATGGCAAACACCGAGACATCGTCCGAGCCGCTATTCACGACATAGAGAAACTGACCGTTCGGATCCACAGTCACCGACACCGGAGTCGTGCCTGACACCGCAAACGGCGAGCCGTTGATGGGGAAGAGATCGCCGCTGGCGGAGTCTATGGCGTACGCCGACAGATTATTGGAAAGCTGATTGGCAACGTAGGCGAAACGTCCAGCTTGGGTGCAGGAGACGATGACGTTGGTGACATTGTTCTTGGAGACGGTGCCGGAGCCATTGTGGACGCTGCATGTTTGCGTGGGATTGGACGGCTGAGTTTTGACCGTGACCGAGTAGGCGCTATTTTTCTTGATACGG
>DASYFQ010000115.1:0-5255 GCA_036498345.1 Steroidobacteraceae bacterium | reverse complement strand
AACGTCGCTCAGCAGGAGAACCGCGTAAGCAGATCCCGGGTACGTGGCGATATAGGGAGCCTGGATTTTGTCGTAATCGATCCCGGCGACGAGTCCGCGCTTCATGAGCACCGGATCTTTCTCGGGATCCGTGCCCAGGCGATGAAAGCGAGCCTGACTGTCGAGAAATCGCTCGGGGGTACCGACCGCGCCCGTGAGCTGGTTGTAAAAGAAACCGCTGCCGTCGTCGAGCCACTGCGGGTTGGCGGCCTGGGTATTGGCAATTCGCTCGGGAAGCTCGCTGCCGTCGGCGACGACGAGCACGTGCATGGTCGAGTCCTCGCTGCCGTCTTTCGACAGGCCGTACACCACGTACCGGCCGTCCGGCGAGGCACGCCACCAGTCCAGGGACACGTGGCTGTTCGTGCCGCTCGCCCGGGTGGGATCGACGAGCACGCGGTCGTTGCCCGCCGCGCCCTGGCGCACGAAGAGCTTGAAATTGTCCGCGCCCAGCGGACGCTGCGTGAAGAAAATCAGGCCTCCCGCGCGCTGTACCCGGCTGGTCGCCACGGTATCGCCCGATAGCCGCCGGACGCGTTTGAGCAGCGGCCTCCGGTCCGGCAGTGCATCGAGCACCGCGCGGGCGTGGTCGTTCTGTCCCTTCAAGAACGGCAGCCACTCGGGATCCTTGTCGTTCTCCATCCAGCGATAGGGATCGCTGAGCGATTCCCCGAAGTAGGTGTCGTGCACGACGTCGACCCGCGCCACCGGCGGCGGCGGCACGGCCGAGCCGGTGGCCGCCCACATGCTCCTCGGCAGCAGGGTCATCGACAAAGCGCCAGCGCCGCCGGCGAGGAATTGGCGCCGGTCGAATCCGATCTTCATGTGCCCGCCCTCGTAGCTAGTCGCGTTGAATGAGGCTCTTGCCCGAGCCAGTGTAACCAAACTCGCGCCGCGCCGAACCGGCGCTTCGCGCCTCGCGCGTCGGCCTGCGCCGCGGCCTGCCGCTCAGCTGGTGCTCGGCGGGCGGACAGCTGGTGCCCAGCGCGCGGTCGGCTGGTGCTCAGCGCGCGGTCGGCTGGTGCTCAGCGCCCGGTCAGCTGGTGCCGGCGGCGCCTAGCGGCAGCGTGCCCAGGAGTTCCGCGGCTCCGTTCCACATCACTTGGATTCCGATACAGAACAAGAGGAACGCCGACAGCCGCACTACAATGGTGGTTCCCGTCGCGCCTATCCATCCCGCGAGACGGGCGGAGTTCCGATAGAACGCGTACACCAGCAGGGACAGCAGCGCCACGGCGGTAATCGTCTCGACGAAGAATTCGAGCGACGAGGTATAGGAGCCGCGCGGGCGGCCGGCGCCCAGGGAAATCGCCACCGAGATCGTTCCGGGGCCCGTGGTCAGCGGCATGGTGAGCGGATAGAACGCGAGACGGCTCGGCGGCACATCGATGGAGCGCGGACTCGGGGTCTCGCTGCGGCGCTGTTCGGTGGCGTCGGGCTCGTTCAACATCCGCCAGCCGGACATGGCGACGATGATGCCGCCGGCAACCCGCAGCACCGGGATGGAGACACCGAAGAAACTCAGCACGTATGCGCCGACGTACAGCGAGACGGTCACGATCGAGAACGAGTAGATCGCGACCCAGCGCGACACCTGCGAGCGCACGCGCGGCTCGAGTTCGCGGGTGGCGCCGAAAAAAATGAATGCTCCCGACAGCGGATTGACGATCGAGAACAGAG
The DNA here is from genome assembly GCA_036498345.1 of Steroidobacteraceae bacterium. Classification (GTDB taxonomy): domain Bacteria; phylum Pseudomonadota; class Gammaproteobacteria; order Steroidobacterales; family Steroidobacteraceae; genus Bog-1198. The sequence continues at coordinate 3,536 of DASYFQ010000115.1, read as the reverse complement.
CCCCGAACGCCAGCAGGAACGTGGTCAATGCAACTCCCATGGCGCGGCCGCCGCGGCCACGGCGCTATCCTAGCATTTCAGGCAAGCGCGCTCAGAAGCGAATTATTTTGCAGAGCGTACGACCCGGAGTCCGCGCCATGGATGTAGAGCCCGGCATTCTGGCGCTTCGCATGGTGTTTGGCCGCAGCCGCCGCGGAAGCCACGTCCTCCGCCACATGGTACATCCCGGGATTGACGTACAGCGCTCCGATCGACACCGTAGTCAGCGGGAACGTGCTGTAGTTGCCCTTTCGATCCTCGGCCTCGATGAAACCACGGCTGCGTGTTTTCTGATCGAACAGCGTCAGCGCCGCCGTATTGAAGTGCGAGATGATGCGCATGCAGCGCGCTTCCCAGTCGGCACTCTGGAACAACACCACGAAGTCGTCTCCGCCCACATGCCCCGCGAAGTCCCGCTGCGGATCGCACTCGGAGATGATGATGCTCGCCAGCAGGCGGATCATCTTGTCGCCCTGCCAGTATCCGAATTGGTCATTGAACGGTTTGAAGTTATTCAAATCGCAGTACGTTGCGCCGAATCCGCTGTTTCCTGCCAGCAGTCGACGGATATGTTCGCTGATGGGAATGTTTCCCGGCAGGAAGGTGAGGGGGTTGGCATGCCGCGCGGCTTCGATGCGCAATTCGGTCACGGAGCGCACCAGTTGCTCGGCCGTGCCGAGACCCACGTAATTCCCGGCATCGACCAGCACGAAGCCGTCGTTGAGATAGCGCTGGTCATCAGAAGTCAGCACCTGCGCCAGGTCTTCGATGGGCTGGCTGATCTCGATGACCACCGGGTCGGTGTCCATGAAGGTCGTGCAGCTCTTGCGGCCGTAGATTTCCGGGTAGTAGGGCAACATGTATTGTTCCGTGAACCGGCGCCGATTCACGAGGCCGATGGGGCGCGCCTGATCGACCACCGCGACGGCATGGAGTTGCGGCTGCGCCTGGAACAGCTCCAGCACCTTCTGGTTGGAACTGGCCGCGGTGAGGGCGGGGGCCTCGACCAGCAGCCGGCCCGCTTTTGGCGCGAACTGCGATACCCGCCGCAGCTCAGGGAATACCGCGATGTCCCGCGCGGCAAGCACGGCCAAAGCCGCGGCCGGAATGCCGGCGGCCGGCTGCTCGTCAGGCCGGCCGGTGGCGTAGCCTTGAACGAACGAGACGCCCAAGTCGCGGACGACGCGCAGATCGGAGGTGTCTTCGATGCCTTCCGCAATCACCCGGCTACCGAAATTTTCCGCCAGCTGAAGCATGGCCTTCACGGTCTGCACTTTCTTGCCGTCCGAATGAATTCCGTGGCAGAAGTAGCGATCGATCTTCAAGTACTCCGGCTGCAATTCGGCCCACAGCCGAAGGCTCGATTTGCCGTCGCCGAAATCATCGAGCGCGATGGAGACGCCGAGGCTGCGTATGAACTGTACGGCATGAGCCAAGATCTGGTGATCTTCGACGCGCTCATGTTCGGTGATTTCGATGACCAGCGAGCGCGCCGGCATCTGGCATCGGAGCAACGTATCTTGGAACTCGCGTCGGCCCCGATCGGATCCCAAATGAGTAATGGACCGCGCCGAGAAATTCACGAACAGCAAATTGGCGTCCCGGCTTTGCGAATAGGCGGTGAATATCACGCTTGCCGCGGCGAATTCGAGTTCGTTGGTCAGTCCCGCGGCGACGGCCGCCGGGAACAGCGCGCTGGGTAGATGCAGGGCCGAGCCCGAGGGGCCGCGTATCAGCCCTTCGTGAGCGACGATACTGGATCTGGCGACATCGAGTATCGGCTGGAACACCGGATGCAATCGTCCGTCGGCGATCAATGCGGCAATTTCGATTGTGACAGTCTCGTGACCGACGTTGGGCGTGTGACGCGATTCTCGGGGCGAGTTCATCGTTTGAGGCAACGAGTCTGACATTTCAATTGAATCCATGCATCACAGCTGCGAAATGATCCGCCGCGATCATCTTTGAATACGTTGAGTATTAGTGCCAGGGCAGCCGTCACGTTTCATCAGCGCACGGAAATAGCTTGACTAGGTATCGCACGATCCGGTGCACGATCGACGGCCAGCCCACCCTGCGCAACCCCTGGGGATCGGTCGGGCGAACGAGGCTCGGGTTCGCGATGGCTCGATCCGTGAGTGCCGCTTGCGATCAACGCGGCGCTCACGCAAGCTAACGGGTCGTGACTCGTCCATCGACAATCAGCCAATGATCCAGACCGCGCGTCCGTTGACGCGGATCCTGGGGCTTGGTTTCGGTTTGGCGATGGTCTTCGGCGGCACGGTGGGGGTGGGCATTCTGCGGCTCCCGGGAACCTTGGCCGCTGCCCTCGGCGATTCGCGGCTGATCGTGCTGTTCTGGATCCTGGGCGGACTGTATTCGCTGCTCGGTGCGGTGGCGGTGGCCGAGCTTGCCGCCATGATGCCGGAGGCAGGCGGGTTTTACGTCTATGCACGGCGCGCCTTCGGCAACGGGCCGGGTTTCGTGGTGGGCTGGAGCGACTGGGTCAACCAGATAGCATCGCTCGCCTATGGCGCGCTCACCGCGGCGGCATTCATGGGCACGCTGTGGCCGGCGGCCGCCGTCAACCCGCGGGCGCTCGCGGTTGCGATCATCGGCGGTTTCACGGTGCTGCATTGGGCGGGGCTGCGCATCGGCAGCACGCTCACGCGCATCATCAGCTTGAGCGTCGGTCTCATGCTGATGGTCCTGGTGGTCGGTTGCTTTCTCACGGCGCCGGTCGCCGCATCCGGCGCGCCGCCGCCGCCGATGTCGGCCGTATCGCTGCCGCTGATGTCGCTCGGCATGCTGGCCGCCGTCGTGACCGCCCTGCGCGCGGTGTTTTTGACATATGACGGGTGGTACTCGCCCATTTACATGGCGGAAGAGAGCACCCAGCCCACACTCACCATGCCGCGCGCCATCATCGGCGGTACGGTGTTGGTGGCCGCGATGTACGTGATCATCAACGTCGCCATGCTTCGAGTTCTGCCGCTGCCGGTCATGGCCGCGTCGCAATTGCCGGCCGCCGACGCCGCGCGCGTCGTGCTGCCGCGGGGCGGCGCGGAACTCGTCACCGTGATTTCGCTGATGACGGTGTTGAGTCTCATCAACGCCATCATGCTCATGACGCCGCGGATCCTGCTGGCGATCGGCCGGGACGGCTTCTTCACAAAAAAGGCCGCACTGGTCAGCGCCGGAGGTACCCCTCGCGTCGCGTTGGCGGTCACGAGTCTCGGCGCCACGACGCTCATCATGAGCGGTACCTTCGAGGAGATCGTCGCGGTTGCCGCCGTGCTGTTCCTGCTGATCTATATCTCGACGTACGGCGCGCTCATCGTGCTGCGGCGTAAAGAGCCCGCCACGCCGCGGCCTTATCGAGCATTCGGCTATCCATTCACGACGATCATCGTCCTCGCGGGCTGCGTGGCGCTGTGGATTGCCGCGATCATGGAAGATCGGCGGTCCGGAGTATTCGCCGCCTTGCTGCTGATCGC
>DASYFQ010000114.1:0-28760 GCA_036498345.1 Steroidobacteraceae bacterium | reverse complement strand
AGCAGATCAAGTCGATCACCGACGTGACCAGCGATCTTAACAACGATGGTTTGAGCGTGAACGTCGAGGTGAATCGACAATTGGCGGCGCGTTATGGCATCACTCCGGCAACCATCGACAACGCGCTCTACGATGCGCTGGGCCAGCGCATCGTCTCCACCATTTTCAACCAATCCAATCAGTATCGCGTGGTGTTGGTCGCCAAGCCCGAGAGCCTTCCCGATCTGCGAGCGCTCGGTACCCTGTACCTGCCGACCCAGACCGGCAGCACCGGTCAGGTACCGTTGAGCAGTATCGCCGATATCAAGCTCACCAAGGCGCCGCTGGTGGTGAGCCATCTTGCACAGTTTCCGGCCGTCACCATGTCGTTCAACATTGCTCAGGATGCTTCGCTGAGCACGGCGGTGAGTGAGATCGAGCGCGCCGAAAAGGCGGTGCAGCTGCCGCCTTCGATCACCACCGCGTTCCAGGGCGCCGCCCAGGCCTTTCAAGACTCGCTGTCGAGCGAGGTGTTCCTGCTGATCGCCGCGCTGGTCACCGTGTACATCGTGCTGGGAGTGCTCTACGAGAGCTACATCCATCCGGTGACGATTCTGTCCACGCTGCCGTCGGCCGGCATCGGCGCGCTGCTGGCATTGATGTGGGCCGGCAGCGACTTGGACGTGATCGGCATCATCGGCATCGTGCTGTTGATCGGCATCGTCAAGAAGAACGGGATCATGATCGTGGACTTCGCGCTCGAGGCGGAGCGCCGGCACGGCAAGCGCCCGGAGGAGGCGATCTTCCAGGCTTCGTTGCTGCGCTTCCGGCCGATCCTGATGACCACGCTGGCGGCGATACTCGGTGCCTTGCCGCTCCTGGTCGGCACCGGCACGGGCTCGGAGCTGCGTCGCCCGCTGGGGCTCGCCATCATCGGCGGCTTGATCGTGAGCCAGATGCTGACTTTGTTCACCACCCCGGTGATTTATCTCTTGTTCGACCGCTTGTCGCAGCGCTTGAGCGGTAAGCCACGTGAGGCTTCACCCGAGAGCCCGGCGTGAACATCGCGGCCCTATTCATCAAGCGGCCGGTAGCGACCACGCTGCTGGCGATCGCCATCGGGTTGTCCGGCTTGCTGGCGTATTTTCACCTACCGGTCGCACCGCTGCCCAATATCACCTATCCGGTCATCGTGGTGCAGGCGAACATGGCCGGCGCGAGTCCGGAGATCATGGCGTCGACAGTGGCCGAGCCGCTCGAGCGGCGATTGGCGACGATCGCCGGCGTCACCGAGTTGACCTCGACCAATTTCGTCGGCACGTCGATGGTCGTCACGCGGTTCAATCTGGACCGCGACATCAACGGCGCAGCGCGCGACGTGGAAGCGGCGATTCAGGCGGCACGCGCGGACCTGCCGACGACGCTGCGCAATAATCCGACCTATCGCGAATACAATCCGGCCGATTCGCCCATCCTCATTCTGTCGTTGACGTCGAGCACATTGCGCACCGCGCAGCTCTACGATTCGGCCAGTACCGTCATCCAGCAGCAGCTGTCGCAAATCAGCGGTGTCGGACAAATCACGCTCAGCGGCGGGGCGCTGCCCTCGGTGCGAGTCGAACTCGAGCCCGACAAGTTGAGCAGCTACGGCATCGGACTCGAGGACGTGCGCGCCGCGATCGCCGCGGCCAATGCGGATAGCGCCAAGGGCCATATCGATCAGGGCGATCGGCGCTACGAGGTGATCTCCAACGACCAGGCGACCAAGGCGGCGGATTACCGCGATCTCGTCATCGCCTATCGCAACGCTGCTCCCGTGTACCTGCACGACGTCGCCGCGGTCGTGGATTCGAACGAGAACATCCGAAACGCCGGACTCTTCAACAATCTACCGACGGTGGGCGTGGTCATCTTTCCGCTGCCCGGCGCCAACATCATAAAGACCGTCGCGCAGATCAAGAAACTCCTGCCGTCGGTCACGGCGACTCTGCCGCCCAGCATCCAGGTGCACATTGCGCTCGATCGCTCGCAATCGGTGACGGCCGCGGTGAGCGACACCGAGCGCAGCTTGGGGTTGGCCGTGGCACTCGTCATCGGCGTCGTTTTCGTGTTCCTGCAATCGCCGCGCGCCACACTGATACCGGCGGTGGTTTTGCCGCTGTCCATTCTCGGTACTTTCGGTCCGATGTACCTGCTCGGCTACAGCATCGATAATCTTTCGCTGATGGCGCTCACCATCGCCACCGGGTTCGTCGTCGATGACGCCGTGGTGGTGCTGGAGAACATCGTGCGCCACCTCGAAGCCGGCGCGGACCCCCTCGAAGCCGCGCTACGCGGCAGCGCGGAGGTGAGTTTCACGGTGATCTCGATGAGCCTGTCCTTGGTCGCCGTGTTCATACCGATCTTGTTGATGCCGGGCATCGTCGGCCTGCTGTTCCACGAGTTCGCCGTGACGCTGTCGATCGCGATTCTGTTCTCGCTGCTGATTTCGCTCACGGTCACGCCCACGATGTGCGCGTATCTGCTTGGCCGCGCCGATACCCTGCGCTCCAAGGCCCGGTGGGCGATTTGGGCTGAAGCGCAGTTCGAGCGATTCAAGGGCGCCTACTCGCGTTCTTTGACGGTCATTCTCGATCATTCGCTGCTGGTTGGCCTGGTGCTGATCGGCCTGATCGTGCTCAATGTCGCATTGTTCAGACTGGTGCCCTCGACGTTTTTTCCGGAGCAGGACAATGGGCTCCTGATAGGCCAGATCATTGCCGATCAAAGCATTTCCTTCCCCGCGATGGAACAGAAGCTCCGGCAGTTGCAGGACATCGTCGAGACCGATCCCGCCGTCGCCTCCGTGATCGGCTTTACCGGCACCCGCGCGCTCAATACCGCCAACGTGTATGTCGCGCTCAAACCCTTGGCGCAACGACGCCTGTCGGCCGGCCAGGTGGTTCAACGGCTGCGCCCGAAGCTCAACCGCGTCTCCGGCGCGCGTCTGTTTCTGCAGGCGGTTCAGGATTTGCACATCGGCGGCCGGCAGTCGGCCGCCGAATACCAATATACGCTGACCAGCGAGGATACATCCGCCCTGTACACATGGACGCCCAAGCTCGTGGCCGAGCTCGCCAAGGATTCGGCTCAAATCACGGACGTCAATTCGGATTTGCAGCAGAACGGCCTGCAGACCTATGTCACCATCAGTCGCGAGACCGCGATGCGTTACGGGTTTGAGGCGAACCAGATAGACAATGTGCTCTACGACGCCTTCGGCCAGCGCACCGTGTCGACCATTTTCAATCCCTTCAATCAATACTTCGTGGTGATGGAGGTGGCGCCGAAGTATTGGCAATATCCGCAGATGCTCGACCGCATGCTCTTCAGCACGGCCGCCGGGAATCCCTCGGGCACGCAGCAGACTCAGGCGCCGGGCGGCACCGTCAGTGGAGTGACGCGTTCTGCCGCGATATCAACCACGCAGAATACGACCTCAGGCACCAATTCGCTCAACGCCGGCGCGCAAGCCAATTCGCTCAATGCGAGCGCGCAGGCCAATTCGCTCAACGCCAGCGCGCAAGCGAATGCGGTCACCAATAGCATCTCGAACGGCCGAGGGGGAAGTTCCACCGGCAGTGCGGACAGCACGGCGGCGGAAACCCTGGTGCCGCTGCCCGCCCTGGCTGCGCATCGCGACAGCCACACGGCGACTCAGGTCAATCACCAAAGCGGCCTGGTTGCGGCAACGATTTCCTTCAACCTGCCCCCCGGCGGGTCCCTGAGCACGGCCTCCGCGGCGATCGACAAGGCGATGCGGGATCTCGGTATCCCGGCCTCGATCCGCGGCAGCTTCGCAGGCGCCGGACAGGTCTATGCCCAGTCGATGTCGACCATGCCGCTGTTGGTGCTCGCCGCGCTCGCAGCCGTCTATATCGTGCTCGGCATTCTTTACGAGAACACGGTGCATCCGGTGACCATCCTATCCACGCTACCGTCCGCCGGCATCGGCGCGACCTTGGCGCTGCTGCTTTTCGGCACGCCGTTCTCGGTGATCGCGCTGATCGGCATCATTCTGCTGGTCGGCATCGTCAAGAAGAACGCCATCATGATGATCGACGTCGCCATACATCTGCAGCGCGAACAGAAGTTCGAGGCGCAGAAAGCGATTCACGACGCAGCCGTCATACGTCTGCGGCCGATCATGATGACCACGGCGGCCGCCGTGCTCGGCGCACTGCCGCTGGCGATCGGCATCGGCCAGGGCGCATCGCTGCGCCAGCCGCTCGGCATCACCGTGATGGGTGGCTTGATCTTGAGTCAAGTCTTCACCTTGTATACGACGCCGGTGATCTATCTTTATCTCGACCGCTTGGCGGTCAGGTTGCGCAGGTCGGCAGGTCTGTCCTGGCGGACGGGTGTGGGTGAAAACGCATGAAGACCACGAGCGCCAAACTTTGCATGCTCGTGATGCTGGGCGCAGTGCTCAGCGGCTGTCTGGTCGGTCCCGACTATCACCGTCCGGCGGCGCCCGTGCCTGCGCGGTACAAGGAGCTGCCCGGCTGGACGGCGGCTGCACCGGCAGATTCGGCGCCCAAGGGCGATTGGTGGACCGACTTCCACGATCCCTTGCTCGATCAACTCGAACCGATGGTGGCGGTGTCGAACCAGACCGTGCGCCAGAGCTTCGCCAACTACCAGCTAGGGCTCGCCGAGGTGAAAGTGGCGCGCGCCCAGTTGTTTCCTGCGATTGGAGTCACCAGCTCAGCGAGCCGCTCGTCCGGTGCCGGGGCCGGTGCCGGTGTCGGTTCCGGATCGACCGGTACCGTCAATGCCGCCTCGTTCGAAGGCACGGCCAGCTGGTCGATCGATCTGTGGGGCAAAGTGCGCCGCCTGGTCGAAGAGAATGCCGCCACCGCGCAGGCCGACGAGGCGACCCTGGCCAATGCCACCTTGTCCGAACAGACCTTGCTGGCCACCACTGTCATCGAGTTGCGGCTGGCCGATGCCGAAATCGATCTGCAGCAGAAAACGGTCGACGCCTTTCGGGAGGCACTGGCGATCACGGAGCACCAAGGGGAGGCGGGTATCATTGCGACTCCGCCTTCCGCCGTTATTGCGGCGCGGGTCGCCTTGGAAACGGCCCAGGCCAATCTGATCGGTCTCGGTGTCGCCCGCGCCCAATTTGCCCATGCGATCGCGGTGCTGGTCGGCAAGAATCCGGAGGAGCTCGACATCCCGCACAGCACCGTCATGCCGACGCTGCCGACGATTCCGGTTGGAGTGCCTTCGACACTGTTGCAGCGCCGGCCTGATATCGCCGCCGCCGAACGGCTCATGGCCGCGCAGAACGCCGCGGTCGGCATCGCGGTCGCGGCCTACTACCCGTCGCTCTCATTATCGGCGTCGGCGGGCTTTTTGCAGTCGCCCTTGGCCGGCTTGTTCCACGCCGCCAATCATGTCTGGTCGATCGGCGCGACCGGCAGCGAGACGCTGTTCGATTTCGGCGGGCGCCATGCCCAGGTCGAAGCGGCCAAGGCGGGTTATGAGGCGACGGTCGCCGGTTATCGCGGCACCGTCCTCACCGCATTTCAGGACGTCGAGAACGATCTGTCCGGGCTGCGCATCCTCGCCGATCAAGCGCAGGCCCTCGACGTTGCCGTACGCGATGCCGAGCGCGGCACGCAGATCGCGCTCGCCGAATTCCAGGCCGGTACCGTCGACTACACGACCGTGGCTCTGGCCCAAGAAACGCTGTTGGCCGACCAGCAGAGCGCGCTCAGCGTCCAGCAAAGTCGCCTCATCGACGCGGTGTCCCTGATCGGCGCCCTGGGCGGCGGGTGGTCCGACAACCGGCTGCACCATCCGTGAAACTTGGACTTACATTTCATTGGTAACACGCGACCCCCGCCGCTTAATCAGTTCGTGACCGCGCACCCGAACACTGATCCCCATCGCGGCCCTCAAACGCCCAGCCATAAGGCCGCACGAGCGTTCAAGGATCCGGATTGCCCGGACCGAGACGGACTTAACAGATTGCCGATGGCGGACTGGGTAATGCTGCCCTTACTGTCAAGAGGAGTAACTCGATGAGCGGTTGGACGATATTTGCGGTCTCTTTTTGTGTGGCCTTCATCGTAGCGAGCGATCGCTTCAAATCGTTGGTGGCCGGATTGATCAAATTGGTGCGTTGAAGCGTTTCCCGAGGCCGTCGAGAGAACGGACGACTGCTCGATAGCAACTGAGAGCCCTCAAGCGGCGAGTAAAGGGTAAGTTTCGCCGGCAGCCCTTTCAAGGGATAATGCCCCCTGAGGGGGTTGCATATGCTGCTTGCATTCAAGTGGAGCGCGGCGAAAACCTCGTTGCTGATGACGGTCACGCTGATCACTGCCTGTTCGACCTCTCCGCCGAGGTCTCCCGAGCAGGTTCGGGCGGACGAGGCTACTGCAATGCGAGTTTATGCAGCATTGAGCGCCGATCCGACCTACTATTATCGCCATGTGGAGGTACGCGTCGATGGCGATGTGGCCCACCTCAGCGGCTTCATCTGGAGTTCAGACGCGCTTTTTAGAGCCAAGCAAATCGCCGCGAGCGTGCCGGGCGTGAGGCTCGTGGTAAACGAGATGGAGCTCGAACGCAGTGGTGAAGTGAATGGCGGCCATTCGGGTGCCCGGTAGGGGGGCGCCTGCCTCCGATGCCGCCGGCTTGATCACGGATCAATTGAACGAGCCGATCAGAACGAGCCGATCAGAATGGCGCGAAAGTCATTGACGTTGGTCAGCGTCGGCCCGGTAATCACGGAATCGCCGAGCGCCGAAAAGAAGCCGTGGCCGTCGTTGTTCGCCAACATGTCCGTCGGTCTCAAGCCCTGCGCCCATGCGCGGGCGAGCGAGTCGGGTCCGATGCAGCCGCCCGCTATCTCTTCCTGTCCGTCGACGCCATCCGTGTCGCCGGCCAACGCGTAGATGCGTGAGTGACCCTGCAGTGCGATCGCCAGCGACAACAAAAATTCCACGTTGCGTCCGCCTCGCCCGTTGCCGCGCACGGTGACCGTGGTCTCGCCGCCGGAGAGCAGCACGCACGGCGCCCCGACGGGTTGATTGCGCTCCGCCACTTGCAGTGCCATGGCGGCAAACACCTTGCCCACGTCGCGCGCCTCGCCTTCGATCGCGTCACCGAGAATGTGCGGTGCAATGCCTGCGGCGCGCGCCACGCCGGCGGCGGCCTCGAGCGCCATCTGCGGTGTGGCAATCATGCGCACGCTGGAACGCGCCAATCGCGGGTCGTTGGGCTTCACGGATTCGCCGCGTCCGCTTTCCAATACCTCGCGCACCGGCTGCGGCAATTCGATGCCGTAGCGGCGTACGATGGCGAGCGCATCGGCACAAGTCGTCGGGTCTCCGACCGTCGGTCCCGAAGCGATGTCGATCGCCCGATCGCCCGGCACGTCGGAGATCAGCAGGGTGAGCACGCGCGCCGGGTGGCAGGCCGCGGCCAGCCGGCCTCCCTTAATGGCGGACAGATGCCGCCGCACGCAATTCATCTCACTGATGGTCGCGCCGCAGACGAGCAGCGCGCGAGCCACGATTTGCTCGAGCTCGAGGGTGAGCCCGGGAGCGGGCAGCGGCAACAAAGCCGAGCCGCCGCCGGAGAACAGGCACAGCACCAAGTCGTCCTCATGCAGCGCGCCGACCCGCTCGAGCATGCGTTGCGCCGCCTGCATTCCGGCGGCATCCGGCACCGGATGCGCCGCTTCGACGATGTCGATGCGTTCGCACGGCACGGCATAACCGTAGCGCGTCACCACCAGCCCCGACAGCGGGCCGGACCAGTTTTCCTCCACCGTTCGCGCCATGGCTGCGGAGGCCTTGCCTGCACCCACGACGATGAGCCTGCCGCGAGGCGGCGTAGGCAGGTGCGGCGGAACACACAGTGCGGGCTGCGCCGACGCGATGGCGGCATCGAACATGTTCCGTAGCAACACCCGCGGCGCGGGAGAGGCTGCGTCGCCGGTCATGGCGCGCTTGGGCTGAGGATGTTCACCAGCGAGCCAATTCCACCGATATTCACTTCGACGGCGCAACCGTCCTTGATCGATCCGATGCCCACCGAGGTGCCGCACGCGATCACATCGCCGGGCAACAGCGTCATGTCATGGGAAATTCCGCTCACCAAGTCCTCCGGCGATAGGATCATGTCCGACAGGGGATAGTTCTGGCGCTCTACCCCATCGAGGCGGGTGATCACGCTCAATCGCGACCACTCCAAATCCGTGGTGATGACCGGACCTAAGCACCCAAAGGTGTCGTAACCCTTCGATCGGCACCACTGTGCGAAATCGGCGTTCTCGTTCAACACCTCCGACGCCGTCACGTCGTTGACGCAGGTAAAGCCGAAGATGTGATCGGCCGCCTCGCTCGAGGGAACATCCTTGCAGAGTTTTCCGATGACGATGCCGAGCTCACCCTCGTAGGCGATTTTGCCCGTATAGCCGGTGGGCCTTCGAATAGGGGCGTTCGGGCCGATGACCGAAGTCCCCGGCTTGATGAGAAACAGCGGATGCGCCGGCGCCGATTTGCCGAGCTTCTCCCTGAGCGCGTGGAAGTTGTTCCATAAGGCGACGATCTTGGATGGCGTGCATGGGCTCAGCAACGTGACCGCATCATGCGCGACGGTGCGGCCCGTTGACCGCGCCCCGCCGAACAAGTCGCCCTCATATTCGAGGATGTGGGTCTCCTCGAACGTCCCGAACCCGATGCGGCCATCGTTCGACCGAAAACGCGCCCAGCGGGTCATGATCAGCCTCTGGCGCGCATGGCTAGAGCACCGACTTGAGCAAAGCCGCCATGTCGGCCGGGTTTCTCGTGACCTTGATACCGCACTCTTCCATGACGGCGAGTTTCTCGGTTGCGGTGCCCTTCCCGCCGGAAATGATCGCACCTGCGTGGCCCATGCGCTTTCCCGGCGGAGCCGTGACGCCGGCGATGAATCCGACCACCGGCTTCTTCATGTGATGCTTGATCCAGCGCGCGCAAGTCTCCTCGTCGTCGCCGCCGATTTCTCCCACCATGATCACCGCGTCGGTCTCGGGATCATCGTTGAACATGCGCATGACGTCGATGTGCTTCAACCCGTTGACCGGATCGCCGCCGATGCCCACGCAGGTCGATTGACCGAGCCCCAAGTCCATCAATTGACCTACCGCTTCGTAGGTGAGAGTACCGGAACGTGAAACGACTCCGATGCGCCCTTTCTTGTGGATGTGACCGGGCATGATGCCGATCTTGATCTCATCCGGCGTGATCACGCCGGGGCAGTTGGGCCCGACGAGGATGGTCTTTTTTCCACGCATCCGGTTGCGGGTGGCGACCATGTCGAGCACCGGCACTCCTTCGGTGATGCAGATGACCAGATCCAGTTCGGCGTCGACGGCTTCATCGATGGCGCCGGCGGCGAAGGGCGGCGGCACGTAGATCACGGATACCGTCGCTCCGGTTTGTTTCTTGGCTTCCAGCGCGGAGCCGAAGATGGGGATGCCCTCGAAGGTCTCGCCCGCCTTGTTCGGATTCACACCGGCGACGAAGCAGTTCTTGCCGTTCGCATAATCGCGGCAGAGGCGCGTATGAAAGGCGCCGGTCTTGCCGGTGATGCCTTGAGTCATCACCTTCGTGTTCTTGTCGATCAGAATGCTCATGGATGACGTTTCCTATTTTCCGGCGACTGCGGCGACGATCTTCTGCGCCGCATCCGCCATGTTGTTGGCGGAGATGATCGGCAGGCCCGACTCCCGCAGTTTCTGTCTGCCCAATTCCTCGTTCGTGCCTCTCATGCGCACCACCAACGGCACGCTGAGCTTCACTTCCCTGGCGGCGGCAATGACGCCTTCGGCGATGGTGTCGCAGCGCATGATGCCGCCGAAGATATTCACCAGAATCCCCTTGACCGCGGAGTTCTTCAGCATCAGCTTGAACGCTTCCGTGACTTTCTGCGTGGTCGCGCCGCCCCCGACATCGAGAAAATTCGCGGGCTCGGCGCCGAACAGCTTGATGGTATCCATGGTGGCCATTGCAAGACCCGCGCCGTTGACCAGGCAGCCGATGTTGCCGTTGAGCGAGATGTACGAGAGATCGAACTTGGATGCTTCGACCTCGGCGGGATCTTCCTCGTCGAGATCGCGCATGGCGACGATGTCCGGATGCCGGAACAGCGCATTCGAATCGAAATTGAGCTTGGCATCGAGAGCAAGGACCCGGCCGTCGCCGGTCAGGATCAAGGGGTTGATCTCGGCGAGCGATGCATCGCATTCGACAAACGCCCGGTACAGCCCGTGCATGAATTTGCGGGCCTGGACCACCGATGCGTCCGGCACGCCGATTTTGCGTGCGACGTCGTCGGCCTGGGCATCGGTCAAACCCGCCACCGGATCGATGGCGACTTTGTGAATCTTTTCCGGCGTGTGGGCGGCGACTTCTTCGATTTCCATGCCGCCTTCCGAGCTCGCCATCAAGGTCACTCGCTGCGTGGCGCGGTCGACCACCATGCCCACGTACAATTCCTTGGCGATGTCGGCGCCCTCTTCCACGAGCAGGCGCTTCACCAGGCGGCCTTCGGGTCCGGTCTGGTGAGTCACGAGCGTCATGCCGAGAATCTTCGAGGCATATTCATGCACCTCCTCGAGCGTCCTCGCCACTTTGACACCGCCTCCCTTGCCGCGCCCTCCTGCATGGATCTGCGCCTTGACGACCCAGACTTTTCCGCCAAGCTCGCGCGCGGCGGAATCCGCTTCGGCAACCGAAAAGCAGGGAATGCCGCGCGGCGTAGCGACCCCGTACTTGCGTAGAATTTCCTTGCCCTGATACTCGTGAACATTCATGTCTTGGCCTCTTCAATCGAGTGAAATTTCATGACCAGGGCTGCGCATCGCCCATGGGATAACGGGCCGCATCGCGGCGCGCAAGAGTCGGTTCAAGTCACACGCCGGCAGGCCTCGTGCCGCTCGGCGCCTTATCTTCGTCCAGTGTTTTCGCCAAGAGTTTCGTCAGCGCGTATACCGTATCGATATGAGGAGTCGGCGTGTCGGTCAATCGCGCGAGTTCCACCACGGAACCCAACAACGCGTCGACCTCGAGCGTGCGCGCGGCCTCGACGTCTTGCAGCATCGAGGTCTTGTGATGACCCACTTTTTCCGCGCCCGCAATGCGCTTCTCGAGAGAGACCCGGAAGGTCACGCCCAGTTTGCTCGCCACACACTGCGCCTCGGTCATCATCGCCGCGGCAATGGCTCGGCTGGGTGGATACTGACAGATGCCGGCGAGCGTCGCGCGCGATAGCGCGCTGATGGGATTGAACGTCAAATTGCCCCAAAGCTTCAGCCAAATCTCCGAGCGGATGTCGCTGAGCACCGGGGCCTGCAGACCGCCCCTGATGAAGCACTCCGATACGGCGGCGATGCGCTCGCTTGCACTGCCATCGGGCTCGCCGACGGGGAACCGATTGCCTTCCACGTGTTTAATGACCCCGGGCGACACCAATTCGGCGGCCGGGTACACCACACATCCGATGACCCGCTCGCACGGAATATGTTCGCAGATCAATCCGCTCGGATCGACGCTCTGCACCCGCGTCCCGGCGAGTGGGCCGGGATATCGGTGAAAATACCAGTACGGAATTCCGTTTTGCATCGGAATCACGACGGTGTCGGGTCCAAACAATTTCGGCACGTCGCGAGCGACGGCTTCAACCTGATGAGCTTTCATCGCCAGGATGACGATGTCCTGCGGGCCGGCCTCGGCATAGTCGTTGGTCGCGTTGACTGACGGAACGGCCTGCTCGCTGCCGTCGGCCGTCACCAGCCGAATGCCGCGGCTGCGCAGCGCTTCGAGGTTTGCGCCGCGCGCGACGAAAGTCACGTCCTCTCCGGCGAGGGCGAGCCGGGTCCCGACGTAACCGCCAATCGCACCGACACCGATGATCGCTATCTTCATCAGCGTGAATCTCCGCCGCTCAAGGCCGGTCGCTTAGCGGCTGACGGACGAATTGCTCAGGCCGCTGCGATCGAGTTCCATGGTATCAACCACTTTGGTGACACCCGGCACCGCTTTGGCGACGTGGATCGCCTCTTCGAGTTCCGGCTGGGTCCACACATAACCACCGAGCAGCACCACTCCGCTATCAGCTCGCACGGTGATGTGGCGGGCATACAGCTCCTTGTCGGAATTCAGCGCAAGCTGCACACGATCCGTGGTCTCCTTGTCGGCCTGCCGCTCGGCTTCGCTCTTGCGGGGCCCGGTCGTGCATGCAACCGCAGCGCACACAACCACCGCCGCGAGCCCGGTCCTCGAGATCAGCTTCCTGATTGCAAACACGATACTCACCTCTTGAATTTTCATCGAGACATTCCGAGATATATCACAGTTAGTCAGTTCCCATCATCATCTGTCGGTACGTACTCGAGATCATTGACGAACCGCCCCTTGCCCGCGATCCGCCGGGCCAGCTTCAGGATCGTTTGCAGATCCGCCAGATCGCTAACGATCCCTTCGAGTCTGACAATCCCATTCTCGGTTATTACCGTGACGTGATCGCCGAATATGTAGGGATCTTGCTTCAGAGCAGTCTCTACTTTCGCGGTCATCTCCGCATCAGACTGTCTAACTGCCGTCACCACGATTTCGTCGTGCATCTGCCCTGTCGGCGGCGCGCAGAGGGCGATGCCCGGAGAAAAATCTCCGATGGCAGCCACTCCCAGCGTCCCCGCCAGGAGTGGCCCCACCGCATGACGCGTCTTCACTACGATACCTTACTCGCGTTGAATACGCCCTCAACCTGCTAGAACTTGTACCTGCTAGAACTTGTAATTCACCCCGGTCGACACGCCGATCACATGGCACCCGCCCCAGGTCGTCGGGCCAAAGCTGCTGTAATCGGTGAACTGGGCATGCGTGGCATCATGACAGTCGGTCTTGATCCCATGGCCGCCCGCACCGATATCGTAGTGCGCATTGCCGTCGTTGACGGTGTCAGCCACATCGAAGTACATGCTCAGCTGCTTGTCGAGCCGATGTGTCCACATCGCCGTGTACATGTTCGCCTGGTTGTTTCCGATCCCATTCGGGTTGAAGTTGTGCTGCCCGCCCGGGTCTCCCGGGGTCGCGCCGGCATGCGCCCAACCGACTGCGACGACGTCCGCGCCGCCGTTGAGTTTCTGTTGCAGCGCCAGCCACATGCCGGTTCGCTGGCGCTCGTTCTGGAACTCCGTCGCCGCGGGAACTTTGCGATGCATCTCTTCCCACAGATAGGAAACGGTCAGGCCGAAGTCGAAGGAATACTGGCCGCCAAACTTCATTGCCCATTCATCCGCGATATCGTAGGCATTGGCATAGGCGGGCGAACCGGCGAGAGCCGCTTGCGGATACTCAGCCGCAAAAGCTTGGTAGTCCGTCCAGTTGAGAAGCTGGGCGTTCGGACCGTTCGGTCCTTGACCGAAGATGTAGCCGTAGTACGGGTTGTTCGAACCAATCCCGTCGCTGGCACGGTTCACCCGCTTGTGCAGCTCGTAGGCCCCGACGAGATACAGGCCGCCCTTCTCGAACTTGATATCGGCGCTATACGCATCGTCGTAGCCGCCGTCATCGCAGTTCAGAAACAGGTTGCCGCTGCCCGGACTATTGGATCCGGCACAGTCCGGCGATCCTTGCGGCGTAAGGTCGTTGTTCGGGTCGATGTTCTGGCCGAATGCGTAGGCGACGTCGAAGCTCAAGCCGCCCATGACGGGGGAGCTGTAATCGATGACGTGATCCGACCGGGTGCCGAACTCCACGCGATTGTCGCCGCCCGTATTGCCCATGATGACGGCGTAGTTGCCGAGGCCCGAGCCGAACGGATTGAGCCGGTCGGTAGAGGTCTTGTACGGCATGTACAACTCGCCGAACCTCACCTTGCCCCAGGCCTTGTTCTGGAAGCCGAGAAAGGTGTCGCCGAGTCCGATCGCCCCCTGAACGGTATTCGAGGACTTGGTCCACGTGTTCTGCAAACCGGGCGCCGCCACCAAGTTGATCGAAGTGGACACTTGATAAATGAGGTCGACGCCCGAGGTGCCGATCTTATGCGTTCCGCGGTACCCGATATTGGATCCGTTGCTGGACATCGCCCCGAGCCAGCCGACCTTGCCGTACGGCCCTGCCTTTGCGGCGCCCGTGATGACGTATGGGCTGCCCGGTGCGCCGCTGGCATAGCCCCAAGGATAGGCTGTCAAGTTGCCCATGCCCTTGGTGGTGTAGTCGACGGAGACGTCGAGGGCACCGTAAAAGCCTTTGAGGAACTTCTCGAACATCGGTTCCGCAGGTGCTTCCTTGGTCTTTGCGAGGCTCGGCGCAGCGCCTGCCGGAGGTCCTGCCGGTGCCGCCGCTTGCTTCGCGGCCATCGCATCAATCTGTTTCTGCAGTTCCTGCATCTGCTGCTGCATGATGCGCATCTGATCCTTCATCGCTTGGGTTTGCGCGTCGTCCGCAAAGACGACGCCGTTGAAGGCGACACTGGCGGCGCATGCCGCAAGCGCCACCAGCATAGGCTTTGCCAATCTAAAGTTAACCATTGTGTGATTCCTCATAAACGCGTTTGTTTGAATCATTCTCGTCGTCGTTGCCCACCCTCACGTCTTACCGGCCGGACATGTGAGGCTAGTCCGGCCGTCCCTTCTCCCTGGACGCAAATGCACATTCCCCTGCAGCATGTGCAATCTCCCTTCTGCTCGAAACTCTGCTTCCTCAAACTCCTCGCCGACGGCTACGGCGTTGGGTATACGCGCAGTGTAGCAATTAAGGTAATCTCCTGCGCCTGCTTATGTCGTAGTGGCCGCACTTATGTTGCGGAAATGAGACCTGCGCCACGGGCCCATTTGTACTTCGCACCGAGAACGGCGACCGGGATCTCCGTGCTGTAGGCATACGCGGGTATGCCGTGCTGATACAGGTATTCCGCCGCTTCCTCGACCTCCACATCGCCTGCGAGCGAGGCCACGACCGGCTTTTCGATGCCCTTCGCGCGCATTTCGGCCACGACCTCGACCATCAACTTTGCGAACACCATCGGCGGCGTGATGATGGTGTGCCAGTAGCCCAAGATCAGCGCATGGATGCGCGGATCTTCGAGACCCAGCCGCACGGTGTTCTGATAAGTGGCCGGCGGCTCCCCGCCGGTGATATCCACCGGATTGCCGGCGGCGCCGAAGGGCGGAATGAATTTGCGAAATGCCGCATCGAGATCGGCGGGCATCGCCATCAGCGACAAACCATTGTCCACGCAGGCGTCGGAGAGCAGCACGCCGGAGCCGCCCGCGCCGGTGATGATGACGACGTTGTTGCCCTTGGGGGTCGGCAGCACGGGAATGCCGCGTGCGAAGTCGAGCAGATCGCGCAGGCTTCGTGCGCGAATCACGCCCGACTGCTTGAATACATCCTCGTAGATCTTGTCGTTACCGGCCAGCGCGCCGGTATGCGAACTCGCGGCCCGCGCGCCCATGCTGGTGCGGCCGGCCTTCAAAACCACGATGGGTTTTTTCTTCGATACCCGCTTCGCCACCTCGGCGAAGGAGCGGCCGTCCTTCAAGTCCTCCAAGTGCTGCGCAATGATGGTCGTGTTCTCGTCCTGTTCGAAGAACGTGAGCAGATCGTCTTCGTCGATGTCGGACTTGTTGCCGAGCCCGACGATGGCCGACACACCCATCTTGGCGGAGCGCGAGAAACCGATGATCGCCATGCCGATGCCGCCCGACTGTGAGGACAGCGCCGCGTGGCCCTTGACGTCGTATGCAGTGCAGAAGGTCGCGCAGAGATTGCTGGGCGTGTAATAGAAGCCGTAGATATTCGGGCCCATCAGGCGCACGCCGTACTTGCGGCCGATCTCGATCAGTTCACTCTGTCCGGCCACATTGCCGGTTTCGGCAAATCCGGAGGGAATCAAGATGGCGCCGGCGATTTTCTTCTCGCCCACCTCGGTCAACGCCTGGGCGACGAATTTCGCCGGAATGGCGAACACCGCGACATCGATATCAGCCGGCACGTCTTTGACGCTCTTGTAGGCCTTCTTGCCCATGATTTCGGTCGCGTTGGGATGGATCGGATAGATCTCGCCCTTGTAGCCGCCGTTGATCAAATTCTTCATCACGGAGTTGCCGATCTTGCCGTTTTCGGCCGAAGCGCCGATCACCGCCACTGCCTTGGGCTTCATGATGCGGGTCATCTTCTCGACGATGGCTGCCTGATTCGGCCGATCGCGCGCGGGAGCGGGATTGAAGTCCAGCACGATGCGCACGTCGGCCGCGGTCGCGCCTTGGTCGGTCGCGAACACGGGATTCAAGTCCATTTCCGATATTTCGGGAAAGTCCGCAATCAGCGTCGACACTTTTTCTATCATTCCCGCGAGCGCCGCGCGGTGCACCGGCTTGGCGCCGCGCACGCCGCGCAGAATCTCGGCAGCCTGGATGCCGTCCAGCATCGACAGCGCATCTTCATTGGTGGCGGGGGCCAGCCGGAACGTAATGTCCTTCAGCACCTCGACCAGGATTCCACCCAGTCCGAAGGCGACCAGCTTGCCGAATGCCGGATCGGTTACCGCGCCGATGATGACTTCCTGGCCGCCGGTCAGCATCTGCTGAACTTGCACGCCGAGAATCTCGGCCTTGGCGTCGTACTTTTTGGCATTACCGACGATCGTGCCGTACGCGTCTTTCGCCGCCTCGGCCGACTTGACTCCGACGACCACGCCGCCCGCCTCGGTCTTGTGCAGGATCTGCGGCGACACGATTTTCATCACCACCGGGAAGCCGATGTCGGAGGCGAGCTTGACCGCTTCCTCGGCAGTCTTGGCCACACCCTCCTTGGGGATGGTGATTCCATAGGCCTCGCAGACACCCCGTGCCTCGGGCGCGGTCAGCGACTCGCGCTTGGTGGCCTTGGCCTGGTCCAGGATCTTGCGAACGGCGTTCTTGTCATGGGTCATTAATTGTTTCCTCAATAGTGTGCGCGCGAATGCTCGCTCGCTTATTACGCGTTTCTGTGCTCGAGCCGGTTGCGCGTGCCCGTGCACGCGTGTTCCACGCGGCTACGGGACGCGCCTCAAATCACTTTTTTCGATCTCAGCGCAGCGACATCCGCGGGCGCGTATCCGAGCTCCGCCAAGACCTCATCGGTGTGCTCACCCAGCAAGGGCGAGCGCTTGACCTCGGTCGGGCTGTCGCTCAACTTGATCGGGTTGCCCACGGTCAGATATTTGCCGCGTTGCGGATGGTCCACCTCGACGATGGTGCCGGTCTTGCGCAACGAGGGTTCGTTGGCCAGTTCGTACATGGACAGAATCGGTCCGCAGGGGATGTCATGCTCATTGAGCAGCGCCATGGCTTCGAACTTCGTCTTGGTGACCGTCCAAGCTTCCACGGTCGCAAACACTTCCGTGAGTCTGGGCAGGCGCGCATCCGGCGTGGCGTAGTTGGGATCGGTGATCCAATTCTCCTTGCCGATCACTTTGCAGATGTCCTTCCAAACCGGCGCCTGAGCGATGAAATACAGGTACGCGTTCGGGTCCGTCTCCCAGCCCTTGCACTTGAGGATGGTTCCCGGCTGGCCGCCGCCCGATGCATTGGCGGCTCGAGGTACGGCCTGCCCGAACTTGCCGTTCGGATACTGCGGATATTCCTTCATGATATGGGTGCGATCGAGGCGCTGTTGGTCGCGCAGCTTGACGCGGCACAGGTTCAGCACCCCGTCCTGCATCGCCGCCAGCACTTTCTGGCCGCGCCCGCTGGTGTTGCGCTGATACAGGGCCGCCACGATGCCGAGCGCCAAATGCAGTCCGGTACCGCTGTCGCCGATTTGCGCGCCCGTCACGAGCGGCGGCCCATCGTCAAAACCGGTGGTCGAGGCCGAGCCGCCCGCGCACTGGGCGACGTTTTCGTACACCTTGCATTCCTCGTACGGTCCGGGTCCAAAACCCTTGACGGATGCCAGAATCATGCGCGGATTGAGCTCCTGAATCCGCTCCCAGGTGAACCCCATGCGATCCAGAGCACCCGGCGCGAAATTTTCCACCAGCACGTCGCAGTGCTTCACCAGCTTTTCGAGCAACTGCTTGCCGCCTTCGGTTTTCGAATCGAGCGTCACCGACCGCTTGTTGTGATTCAGCATCGTGAAATAGAGACTGTCTACGTTCGGAATATCGCGCAGCTGTTCGCGCGTGATGTCGCCGGCACCGGCCCGCTCGATCTTGATCACGTCGGCGCCGAACCACGCCAGCAGCTGTGTGCAAGTCGGGCCCGACTGCACGTGTGTAAAATCGAGAATGCGGACCCCATCCAATGCCTTACTCATGGAAAACTCCCGCGCCGCTCATTTGTACATGGTTTGATTTTTGGTCCCCGGCGCATATTCGCGCGGGTCGACCCAGATATTGACCACCGCCGACCGGCGCAGCTTGCGCACCGACTCGCGGGCGCGCTGCAATGCCGGCCCGATCTGCGCGGGGTCACGCACTTCTTCGCCATACCCGCCCAGCATTTCGGCAAACTTGCCGAACGGGACGTCGCCCAGCAGATTGCCGACATTGCCGCGCTGATCGCCGTATTTCGCAAGCTGGCCATAGCGAATCTGGTTCATCGCCGAGTTGTTGCCGATGACGGCGAGATAGGGAACGCCGAAACGGTTGGCGGTCTCCATGTCGAAGGCGGTCATGCCGAACGAGCCGTCGCCGTAGTAGCACAGGACTTCCTTGGAAGGATTCGCAAGACCCGCCGCGATCGCGAATCCCGTGCCGACTCCCAGTGAGCCGAGCGCACCCGGATCCATCCATTGGCCCGGGCCCCGCGGACGCACCGCCTGCGCCGAGATGGTGACCACGTCGCCGCCGTCGCCGATGTAAATCGTGTCGTCGCCCAAGAATTCGTTGAGCTCCCAGGCGACCCGGTAGGGATGAATCGGCACACTGTTCGACTTGAACAGCGGCATGAGCTTCTCGGTGGCGGTGGTTTCCGCCTCGCTCAGCTGCTTCAGCCACTGCTGGCGCGCCTGGCGCTTGTCGTTCTTGAGGCGGCCCGACGCCGCTTGCAGCACCGCACCCAAGATCGCGCCGGGATCGCCGACCAATCCCAGACTGATGTCGCGATTCTTGCCGACGGTGCGGTAATCCATGTCGATCTGCACCAGCGTCAACTCTTTGTTGATGCGTTTGCCGTAGCCCATGCGGAAGTCGAATGGAGTACCCACGATCAAGAGCACATCGGCGCTGGCGAAGGCTTGAGTTCGCGTGCGGTCGAAGTGATGCGGATCGCCCGGCGGCAGCAGGCCGCGGCTCGCGCCGTTGAAATATCCTGGTATGTCCAGGCCGCGCAACAGCGCAATGGCCTCTTTCTGACCGCGCGCCGTCCACACTTGCTGGCCGTACAGAATAGCCGGCCGCTCTGCATTGACGAGAATGTCGGCCAGTTTCTCGATGTCGCGAGGGTCGCCGACCGAGCGCGTCGACGCCCGGTACTTGCCGGGTTGCGGGACCACGGCCTTGTTGATGTCGACCTCGCGATCGAGTACGTCGCGCGGAATTTCCAAGTACACCGGGCCGGTCGCGCCGTTGAAGGCCTCGCGCGCCGCCATGGAAATCATGTCCGCCACGCGTTCCGTGCTGGACACCGTCGCTGCGAATTTGGTGATGGGGGACATCAGCTCGACATGGGGCAGGTCCTGCAGCGAACCCATCTTGTGCTGGGTGAGCGCGCCCTGGCCGCCGATGTGCAGAACCGGGCTCTCCGAGCGGAAAGCGGTGGCGATGCCGGTAACGGCATTCGTGCATCCGGGTCCGGCGGTGGTGACGACGCAGCCCAGCTTGCCGGTCTGGCGTGCATAGCCGTCGGCCGCGTGCGCGGCGACTTGTTCGTGGCGAACGTCGATGATGCGAATGCCCTCGTCGACGCAGCCGTCATAGATATCGATGATGTGGCCGCCGCAAAGCGTGAATATCGTGTCCACGCCCTCGTTCTTCAAAGCCTTGGCGACCAGGTGGCCGCCGGAGATCACGCTCGCATCGCGGGTCTTGCGCTGCAGAGTATCTTCGGCGGTCGTGGTTTTGGGCTGCGGCGCGGGGTTTACGGTTGCCATGTTGCCTCCAACTTCGTGATGCTGATCGCCAGGCCGGCACGGCTGTGCCGGCCTGCGATGTCCGGATGAATCGAAAACGTCTAGCACTAAATCGTCTACTGCCCGATGCGCTCCATCAGGTGGGTCGCGTGCTGGCCACGCCCTCGGGTGCCGTCGCCGAATAGGCCTCTTGACTCTTGGCGAAATGCCGCAAGCGCATGGGTTTAAGCACGAACAGCGCGAGCAGACCGGCGATCACATTGAACGTCATCGCCAGGGTGAATACGGCCGCCCATCCGTGATTCTTGGAAATGCCGGCCGCAATCGGCACGAGCAGCGCGCCCGCGCCCTTGGCGGTGTACAGCATGCCGGCATTCGAGGCAGCGTACTTGGCGCCGAAGGTATCGCCCTGCGTGGCGGGGAACAGGCTGAAGATTTCACCGTATACGCCGAAGTAAAGAGCGGTGACCAGCACGAACATCACCGGGTTCGATCCGGATTGACTGAGTGCATAGAGAGCGCCGGCACCGATGAAGAAAGCAAGAGCCATCGTGTACTCGCGGCCGATCTGATCGGACAGCCAACCGAAGAAGGGCCGGCCGACGCCGTCGAAAATCCGGTTGAGCGACAATGCGAACGCCAACGCGGCCATCGTCACGCCGAACAGATCGACGGGGACCTTGTCGATCTTGAAGTCCTTGGCAATCGGCGCCATGGACGCGGCCATGGTGAGGCCGCCGGCGGCGATCAGCACGAACATTATATAGAGCACGTAGAAAACCGGGCTGCGCAGCACTTCGGTGGGTGTATAGCCGCGCGCCGTCTGATTCGCTTTCACCTTGGCGGCAACCAGTTGAGCGGGGGGCGCCATCAACAGCCAGGACACCACGAACACGATGCCGCCCTGAAGCAGTCCGAAGAACAGAAATGCCTGTTCGTAACCGGACGTGGTAATCATGTGCAAGATCGGCACGATCGTGATCGCCGCGCCGGCGCCGAAACCCGCGGCAGTGATGCCGGCGGCGAGACCTCTGCGGCCCGGAAACCACTTGAGCGCGTTGCCGACACAGGTCCCGTAAACGCAGCCGGTGCCGACGCCGCCGATGGCGGCAGCGAAATACAGCACCGCGAGCGAGCTCGCGACCGAATTCAAGACCCAGGCGATGCCGACGAGAACTCCGCCGCCGAGCACCACCCAGCGTGGCCCGAAACGGTCGACCAGGTAGCCTTCCACGGGAATGAGCCAGGTCTCGATCAGAACGAAGATGGTAAAAGCAATCTGGATGGCGCTGCGGCCCCAGTGGTACTTCGCATCGATGGGGTTGACGAACAGCGTCCACCCATACTGGAGGTTCGCCACGCAGGCCATGCAGATGACGCCGAGGATCAGCTGCACCCATGGATTCGACAGTGGTGACGTTGGCTGGGAATTCACACTCACATTCGCATTCATATAGTTCTCCTTATTAACCCTAGTCGATACGGAAAATCACCTAAAGGTTCATGCGGAAACGTCTGGCGGATAATCACTGCGCAGTAACTCCCTTGCCGCCCGGCCAAGGTGCGCCGGCTGCATGCCGTCCTTCCCGCGAGCCCGTAGGGGCATCGAAGTATGAACGATTGGAAACGGATGGGAGCGGATTGCAATCCGCGGCAATTCTAGAAGGGTCGTCGCTGCAGAAGCCGATGCGCCGAGACAGACTCACTCGTAAGCCCCCTCAAATAGTTCGAACGCATGCGTGCGAACGTAAACCAGCCTTTGCATTGTTTTCGTGGTATACCATATATGAAGCAGTTTCAGACTGTCAAGCAAGATCCCGGCGACGGCCGCTGGCCGGTTACTCAGCATTTGTTGAGTAGGTGTTTGGTTGGATCAGCGGTCTGGTGCGGTCGGCGCGGAGATGAACGAAAAATCGAATCCGGTCGGAGATTTCTGACTGGAATTTCTTCCACAGAAATGCGTCGGGTGCAATATAGTATATGTGCAGCGCGGCGCCGGAGTGTTCCGAGGCGAACCTGCTACTCAATGAAATTTTGGCGACAGTTGCGGCCCACGCCCTTGGTGGCCCGCTTGGGAAGTAGTAATGCACATGATTGGACCCGTGACATCTAGACCAATGCACCGAGGGAGCCGATGAACACCATCGCAACGCTGGTACAGCGCACGTCCTCTGCGGCTCCGCTCGCGCTCGCGCCTCTGAACGCAACGAGTTTGCGCGATCAGGCCTATGCGCTTCTCAAGAACGCCATCGCGGACACCGATATCTACGATCCGAATCAGGAATTGCGGCTGGATGAGCGGCAGCTCACGACGGCGCTGGGCGTCAGCCGAACCCCGATTCGCGAGGCGCTGTCGCTTTTGGAGCAGGAAGGATTCATTCGCACGATACCGCGGCGCGGAATCTACATCATTCGCAAGTCGAAGCGCGAAATGATTGAAATGATCCAAATGTGGGCTGCGCTCGAATCCATGGCCGCGCGGCTCGCGACCCTGCACGCCTCCGATGCGGAAATCGCCACGCTGCGCCATCTGTTCGATGAGTTCCAGAACTCGCCGCCTTCCGAGCATCTGGATGAGTATTCCGATGCCAATATCGCCTTTCATACGGCGGTGATCGCCCTCGGCGGCTCGCAGACCATCGTCGACGCGACGCGCAACCTGCTCATTCACGTACGGGCCATTCGCCGCGCGACCATCGTACAGAGCGATCGTGCGGCCCGCTCGATCGTCGATCACCTGAAAATTATCGAAGCGCTCGAGCGGCGCGACACCGAGCTGGCCGAACGGCTCACTCGGCAGCACACCCTCGACCTTGCGGCGCACGTCGATCGGTATTGTGACTTCCTGGATTAGGCGCCCCACTGACCGAGCGTCGGCGCGGCGCCGGCACCGCCTTGGCCGCGCAGATACTGCGGACCGCCGGCCTCGGACACCTCGCCGCCCAAGGCTCCCGGCGCGATCGCCCTGACTGCGCTGAGCGTATTCGGATCCGCGATGGCGGATTGCATCAGGCTTGCGTCGCGCCATACGGGGGTCCCGGATGTGATGCGAAGATAGATCCGCCCGGTTCTCTGATCTGCGAAATTGACCTCGCGAAATCCGTCCAGGCAGCATCGCCGCAGGAAAGCGGTGTTGTGCTCCGGATCGAGCAGCCTGCGATCCGCATAGAAAGCTTCGGGGCCTGCGGCGTCGACATTGACGCGTCCGTAGCGCTCGATGTCGAGCATTCCTTTGACGTCGAGCACGTTGAACACGTCGTTGTCGCCGAAGGCAACGGTCCGCGGACGCTCACCGAGGCGCACGGTGTTGTCCAGAAATTCGAAATGAATGCGCTTGTCGCTGCGGCGAACCCAAGTGAAGAAGACATCGGGAATTCCGGTGTACGCTTCCACGGCGTGCGCCAGGGTGTCATCCACCGCTTTGTAGCGGCCGAACTCCAATCCGCGCTGCCAGGCCCGTTCGACCAACAGCTCGGGCGGCGTAATCATGAAGAACAAATGGACCGTGTGGCCGAAACGGGTCAACAGGTTGCTGCCCGCCTCATCCGAATCCGGCGCGAAGCTGTCGAAACGAAATCGATCGATCAAGAGGTGGGTCATCTCGCCGCGCCGATGTTTGCGCGCCATGTGGCGGTCGAGCTTCTGATCGACGATCTGCAGTTCCTCGGCGGTGAACGCGCCGGCATATTTGTACGCCGCGCCGAGCGCCGCATAGTCGAGCAATTGTTTGCGCCAGATGTCCGGGCTGATCAGCGCGAAGTCGCTCCATTGCACACCGATGTCGCCTGCCAGTTTTTTCTGCAAGGGCCGCAGCGTGCTCTTGCCCGACGCGGACGGCCCCTTGGTATTGATGACCACCGGCTGCTCCTGCCGCGGCAGGAATCGATATCCCTCACTGCGCGCCGCGCGCTGCAGCAGGGGCTCGATGGTTCGGCCGATGGCGTCGCTGCCGCAATCGTTGCACGCGATGTCGGTCGCCACCGATGCGATGAGCTCGCGCGTGCCCCACGCGCGCCCTTGGGTCGCGAACAACGCCGACATCACCCGCGCGAGTGTGCGGTACGCGATTTTGTGCTGCGGATCGGTCTCGACGCCCGCCAGGCGCTCGCAGTCGGCGATTTGCTGCGGACCCCAGCCGCGATCGACCGCGACTGCGGCCGCCGCGGTGCGGCGGCGAGGCGCGATGCGTGAGAACAATCGTGATCGCGGTCGCTTCGCCGGAGCGGCAAGCGGGAGATCGTCCGGCACCACGCTCGCCAGCGCGGCATCGATCGCATTGCGCAGCTCGTGCCGGGTGCGATCGTAAGCCGCGGTGATCGCGTCCATCTCCGGGAGCAGATAACGCTCGAACAACAGGCTCGCGATCTCGCGGAAATTGATGCCCAGGTCCCCGATGCGGGAGCCGTCGGGCACGGCGAAGTCGGCCGTGACCCGGATGAGGAGTTCGTGCAGGGCGAGTCTTTGCGGCCGAAACGCGACCAGCTCGCCCGGCGAGAATCCGGTCAGCCCCTGCATCTCGGTGACCGCGGCGATGCTGGTAAAGACATTCTCGGGCTGAAAGATCGTCGACAGCCGGCGCAACTCCCGAGGGATGAGCGATTGAATGCCGGGGTTCCATGGTCCATACGCCCGGGCGTCGTCGGCGGGATTCACGCGCTGCACCTCATCACTCGCGCCACCGTTTGTCATGCTCGAGATCATACCCAGCCTGTCAGGCCAGGGTGCATTTCATAGTTGCGACGCAATTCGCTGTCCTGACCCCCGTGGTGTGATGCATTCGCCACCCGGGCGGGCATTCAACTCACCAGAATGCGGCTGGAATACTGACATTCGGCGCGCAAACAAACGAATGCAGCGCTGGGGGAAACGCGAGGCCAATGATTTCGAATCCGATCGGTCGAATGCCCAGGAAGCAGGCCCAGGCGGCAGCCGCCGCACAGTCTGCCGGAACGCTGGATCCCGTGTTCAGCGGGCTCGCTCGGCTTGCGGCCAGCGTCTGCGCCACGCCTTTGGCGTCGATCTCGATCGTGGGGCTGGGCGAAGCGTGGTTTACTCCGGCTGTTCCATTGCCCTGCGCCGCCATGCCGCGGCGCGACCCGTTTGCCGACTGCGCCGCGCAGGCGACGGGGGTCTTTGAAGTGTCGGACGCGGCGGCGGACGATCGCTTCCGCGAGGCCGAGCTGGTCGTCGGGACACTGGCCATCCGTTCCTACGCCGGATGCGCGCTGCGTTCCGCCGGCGGCGACAGGCTCGGCACCCTCGCCGTCTACGACACTCGAGCGGGCGCTCTGTCGCCTGAACAGCGCGTCTCCCTCGGTTTGCTCGCTGAGCAGGCAGTGGCGCGAATCGAATTGCTGTCGAGAATGGTCGAGATGGCGCTGCTCGCCGACGCACCGCGCGCTCCGTTCGCTGCCGCTCCGCCCGCTGCCGCTCCGTTCGCTGCGCCGACTTTGCGTCCCGGCGCCGATTCGGCCGCCGCCCTGCTGGAGAGCGCCCCGGTTGCCATCTATCACACGGACGCAGCCGGCAACCTGCTCTACGGCAATCCCGACTACCGCCGCATATTCGGATTGAAAGCCGGACATAGTCCCGATGCTTGGGCGCAGCGCGTGCACCCGGACGATCGTGCGCGCATGGAACACGACTGGGCGGATTTCTGCCGGCAGCCCACACCCAGGCGATTCGCCTATCGCACACTGGCCGAGGGCGAGGTCCGCAATTTCTCCGAGCAAATCGTGGCGGCCGACGGCGTTGCCGGCTGGGTCGGCACGATCACCGACGTCACCGACCTCGTCAATGTCCGCGACGACTTGCGCAAGGCGGAAACCATGTTCCGCAATACCTTCGATCAAGCACCGATCGGTATTGCGCATGCGGACCGCCGCGGCAGATTGCTGCGCTACAACCAGGCGTTATGCACCATGCTGGGCTTCGACCCCGGCGAGCTCGCGAATAAAGCCATCGGCGATGTCACGCACGGCGACGATGTCGCGCGCGTCGCCGCGGAACTGAAGCGCCTGTGGAATGGCGAGATCCAAGTCGTGGATCTCGAGAAGCGTCACATCCGCAAGGATGCAAGCGTCCACTGGGTCCGCATCACGACGGCGCTGGTTCGCGCGAGCGATGGCACGCCCGAGTACTCGGTCGAGTTCCTGCGCGACATCAGCGCACGCAAGGAATCCGCGGAAGAACTCGAACGGGTGCACAAGCAGCTCATGATCGCCTCGCGCCAGGCGGGCATGGCCGAAGTCGCAACCAACGTGCTGCACAATGTCGGCAATATCTTGAACAGCGTCAATATCTCGGCGAGTCTCGTGACCGAGCGCGTCAAAACGTCCAAAGCGCCGGGCGTATCCCGCGTGGCCGCCCTGCTGCAGGAAAAAGGTTCTGCAGTGGGCGACTTCCTCGCCAACGACGAGCGCGGCAAGCGCCTGCCGGAATACCTGACCTCGCTCGGCGAGCAGTTGATGAGCGACCAGAAAATGGCGCTCGAAGAGCTGGCATCGCTGCGCGACAACCTGGAGCACATCAAGGATACGGTGGCGATGCAGCAGAGTTATGCCAAGCTCTGCGGCGTCACCGAAACCGTCGCGGTGGTCGATCTGGTGGAGGACAGCCTGCGCTTGAACGCCGGGGCCTTCGTGCGCCATGGGGTCACGCTGCGCCGCGAATTCAACGAGGTGCCGCCGATCACCGTCGATAAGCACAAGGTGCTGCAAATTCTGGTGAATCTCGTGCGCAACGCCAAATACGCGTGCGATGAATCGGGCAGATCCGACAAGCTTCTCACCCTGCGCATCGAGAGCGCGCCGGGCGGCGTGCGCATTTGCGTCATCGACAACGGGGTAGGCATTCCCGCGGAAAACATGTCCCGCCTGTTCACGCACGGCTTCACCACTCGCGTGGACGGGCACGGCTTCGGTCTTCACAGCGGGGCGCTCGCCGCCCAAGAACTCGGCGGTTCGTTGCGCGTGATGAGCGACGGGCCGGGCCTCGGCGCGACATTCATTCTCGAGCTGCCGTGCGGCGCTGCCGAGGCCGCGCATGGCTAACCCAGCTCCGCTCGCAAATCGGCGCATTCTGATCATCGATGACAATGCGGCCATTCATCTGGATTTTCGCAAGGTATTGGGCGCCCAGGCCGAACACTCCGCCCAAGCCGCACTCGATGTGCTGGAGGCCAATCTCTTCGGCGAAGCCGCCGTCCTGGCGGTACGCCCGAACTTCGATATCGACTCCGCGCATCAAGGACAAGAGGGCGTGGCGATGGCGCAGCAGGCGCTCGTCGAGGGACGGCCTTACGCCATGGCCTTCGTCGACATGCGCATGCCTCCGGGCTGGGATGGCTTGAAAACCATCGAGCGCCTCTGGGCAACGGATCCCGACGTGCAAGTCGTCATCTGTTCGGCCCACACCGACTACGACTGGACGGAGGTCGTGGAGAGGCTGGGCCACTCCGACAGGTTGCTGGTGCTGCGCAAGCCGGCCGAGCCCATCGAGGTTCTCCAGTGCGCCACGGCGCTCAGCCGCAAATGGGAAAACGACAAGCTGGTCAGAGACCACGTGCTGCGCCTCGAAGAAGTGATCACGACGCGCACGCGGGGATTGGAAGCCGCGAATCAGCAATTGCGTCATTTGGCCACTCACGACGCCTTGACGGGCCTGCCGAATCGGGTCTTGCTGGACGACCGATTGCAGCAGGCGATCGCGCATGCCGAGCGCGATGCGCGCTCTTTCGCCGTTCTGGTTTGCGATCTCGACCGTTTCAAGCTCATCAATGATTCGCTCGGGCATCGCGCGGGCGATGAACTGCTTCAAGAAGTCGCACGCCGGCTTCTGACCGTGGTCCGCACCGCCGACACGGTGGCTCGTTTCGGGGGCGATGAATTCGTCGTCATCGGCACCTCCGTCAGCGACGCCGATGGTGCCGCGGGCCTCGCGGCCCGGGTCACGGACGTCCTGCAGGCGCCGGTCCGAATCGCCGCCATCGACATTCATGCCTCGCCCAGCATCGGCATCGCCCTGTATCCGGATGACGGCGTATCGATGCAGGCCCTGCTCGCTCATGCGGACGCGGCCATGTATTCGGCCAAGCAGCACGGCCGCGGCAACTTTCGGCGCTATGCACCGGGAATGGATGCGGGAACCCAAGAGCGTGTTCAGCTCGAAAGCGATCTGCACGCCGCGGTGACCAACAACCAATTCGAGCTCTACTATCAACCCAAGGTGGATACCCGGACCGGCGAGGTACGCAGCGCGGAGGCGCTGATCCGTTGGGCGCACCCCACGCGCGGCATCATTTCACCCGCGGAATTTATCCCGCTCGCGGAAGAATGCGGTCTCATCGGCGCGATCGGCGGATGGGTGGTCCGCGAAGCGTGCCGGCAAACACGCGCCTGGCAGTTGGACGGCGTTCCGACCCTCCGGGTGTCGGTGAATCTGTCGGCATCGCAGTTCCGCGATAGCGGGCTGGTGGACGGCATTCGCCGTGCGCTCGATGACGCGGGCCTTCAGGCTCGTTATCTCGAGGTCGAACTCACGGAAAGCGCCGTCATGAGCGATCCCGAGAAATCGATCGCCATTCTCGAGCAGTTGAGCGCCATGGGAGTTCTGGTCTCGGTTGACGATTTCGGCACCGGCTATTCGAGCATGAGCTACCTGCGCCGATTTCCGATCGACAAA
>DASYFQ010000113.1:0-3145 GCA_036498345.1 Steroidobacteraceae bacterium | reverse complement strand
CCTCGCTCGCGATGATCAGGCTTCTGACGCGGAGGCGCTGAGGCTTAACGCGCCAGCAACGAAACCAGGAGCGCAAGCGCCAATAACGCGGCCACGCCCTGCCAGACTTGGAGCGGGGCGCGTTCGTAGAGCGTTCGCGGCCGCCGGATTTCGGTCGGTGGGCGCGACGGTCCGGCCTCCATTTCGAACGCGAACTCGGCCATGTCATGATGGCGCTTCGCAGGATCGACAGCAATCGCGCGCGAAAGCGCTGCTTTCACCCATGCCGGGAGATCGGGCCGCAGCGCGGAAAAGTCCATCGGCCGGTCCCGAAGTGCCGGACTGGTGGCGTCGAGATTCCCGTAGGGATATTGCCCCGTGAACGCGCGAAACATCGCGACGCCGAGCGCATAGACGTCGGTGGCCTCGTTGCCGGCTTCACCCTCGAACATTTCGGGTGCCATATAGGCCCGGGTGCCGGGAATGTTTTCGGGTGGAAACTCCTCCAGCCCCGGTACGCGAACTACTCCGAGATCGATCAGCTTCAGCGATCCGCCCGCTTCGAGAATGACGTTGTCCGGTTTGATGTCGCGATGGATGATGCCGGCGCGATGCAGCGCCGCCACTGCCCGGGCGAGCGCCACGGTGATACTCCGCCCTTCCTCCAATCCCAATGCCGGACTGCGCGAAAGCCGCACCTCCAGAAGCTCGCCCTGATAGAGCGGCATGACCGTGTACAGGCAGGTCTGGCGCCCGGGCGGCAGCTCGATGACGCGCCCTATGGAGGGATTATGCACCCGAGCGCCGACCCAAGCCTCGCGAACGAAAGCCGCGCGATAGGCATCGACGCTGGCGATTTCGGGCTTGGGGAACTTCAAGGCAAAGATGCCGCCCTCGACTTCGTCCTCCGCGGCGAAGAGTCGGCTGTATCTGCCCTCGGATATCAGCGCTTTCAGGACGAATCCATCGATCGTCTCGCCACGAAGCGGTGCTGGGATCACGGGCAACTGCAGGATCGCCGCGGTGATGTCGGCCGATCCCCCCGTCGGCAGCGCAATTACATCCAGAACCAAAGCGGTGCAATTGTCGGTGCTGCCCGATCGGAGCGCGGTGGCGACCAACGCGCCGGCGGTATCCTCGGGAGCGGAGCGCTCGCGCAAAATGTCGGCGATGATCTCATCAGGCAAAAAACCGTGCACCCCGTCGCTGCACAACAGGAAGCGGTCGTGCAGAGCCATCGGTTGCGAGGCGTAGTCGAGCCGCACTTCCGGCTCCACTCCCAGCGCACGGTTGAGCACGTTCGAGCGACCCGTGCCATCCTGGCGCACGTGGTCGGTAGTGAGGCATGTCAGGCGGTCGCCACTCAACCTATAGGCGCGAGTATCCCCGACATGCAGAAGGTGGGCGATGCGGCCGCGCAGCACCAGCGCCGTCAATGTGCACCCCATTCCGGCGAGGTTGGGGTCCTGGCGGCCCATGGTGTTGATCCAGCCGCTGAGCGCACTTACGATCTTTGCGCCGGCTCGTTGCACCTCCATTGTTTCGGGCAGATCGCAAAATCCGTCCAGGAAACCGCGCACCGCAGTCTCGGCCGCGATGCGGCCGCCCTTTGTCCCACCGATTCCATCGGCGATCGCCGCCACCACTTCTTGGCGCGGCTCCGACAACTCCGCGCCGAACAGCGCGCCGGCGAAATCCTCGTTTTGCTTGCGCGGCCCGGTCTTTGAGGAGAATCCGACGCTTGCCTGTACGCCGACCTCAACCGTCGCCATGGCAGCACTTCCACTGGGTTGCCGGTATTCGCGGTCCCGTGCTCGCCGTCACCGCGATTTCTCCAGGCGGCAACGACCATGTCGAAAGTAGCCGCCGGTGCTCGACGCAACGCTTGCGGTAAGATCGCCGGATCTGCGGTCGAGCTTGTAATTGCCGCCGTCTTTGGGATCGAACCAAGAGATTCCCGTTTGTGTAATCTCGGCAGGATTGGAGTCGACGGTGCCTTTCCCGTAATCGATCACAACCTGCCAAGACGTGCCGCTCACCGGATTGACACAGGTGATCGCGGTCTCGCTTTCCTGCGCGTCACAGTTGATCGTCCAAACTGCCAAACACGCTGTGAGGCCCGCTAACCCTGCCGCAATAACGCGCGCGTGGAATATGGTTCCTTCCATTTCGCGATTCGCCGTCCCATGCCCCAATCCGGGTGAAGCAAGCCGTACATTAAAAATCACATATAATTTCAAGCACGGAAGCATAAAAAAACGGGCGATCGCGGCTGCCTTAATTTTAGGCAGGACGCCAGCCAGTTCTACCCGGCGGATCCGGGAATGACCCGCCGACAAGCTGCGTCGCGGGCGATCCGATAGACTATTCGGCTGGCATGGCTCTTGCGTGGCCTCGTTTTAGCATGTGTGTTTATTCAACCGCACGTTTCTGGTACCGGAGGTTGTGCGCTTCTTCACGACAGAAGAGATAAGGGGACAAAACAATGCTCGTACCGTCACCCAAGTGGCTCGATTCTGGCAACAACGCATGGCAGCTGGCGGCCGCGACTTTCGTCGGCTTGCAAAGCATTCCCGGCCTGGCGGTTCTCTACGCCGGGTATGTCAAGCAGAAATGGGCCATCAACTCTGCCTTCATGTGCTTCTATGCGTTCGCCTCAGTCTTGGTCGTCTGGATTCTATTCGACTACAACATGGCTTTCGGAGAACAGTGGTTTCCGTTCCTCGGTAAACCTGCGTTGGCGACCTCTGCGAACTTCCTCACGGGCCAGGCGGTGATACCGGCAGCGGCCTCCGGCATGCCAGAACTGACCTTCCCGATGGCTACCCTGATCTTCTTCCAGTTCGTGTTCGCTGCGATCACGGTGATCATTCTCGGGGGCTCGGTTCTCGGTCGCATGAACTTCACCGCGTGGGTGATCTTCTGCCCGCTCTGGATGACCTTCGTGTATACCGTCGGGGCGTTCAGCCTATGGGGCGGCGGTTGGCTCTCGCAGTTGGGCGTCCAGGATTTTTCCGGCGGCTACGTCATTCATCTCGCCGCCGGCTCATCCGGTTTCGTTGCCGCAGCCGTGGTTGGGCCACGCCTGCGGGCGGATCGCGAGCTATTCCCGCCCAACAGCCTGCTGGTTGCGTTGATCGGCGCCGGCCTCCTGTGGCTGGGCTGG
>DASYFQ010000112.1:0-6842 GCA_036498345.1 Steroidobacteraceae bacterium | reverse complement strand
GATTGTAGGGTCCACGCTGCGCAATGCAAGTCACGGGGCAGCGTCGAACGTTTCGCGCCAAATCTCACTCACGCGCGCGCGCGTCTCGGCATAGGGCGCCGCCTCCACCACCCGGTCTCCCTGACCTTCGAGCGAGAGGTGATGCAATACCGTCCGATAGCCGATGTAGGCGTCGGTCAGCCATAGCGCCCTCGGCCGTTCGAGCACGCCCACCGCGGCCAAACCCTCGAGCTGCCGGATATTGTCGGTATGGGTCAAGAGCTCCGGATGCGCACGGGCCGCGGCCAGCACCCAATATTGCACCAGAAATTCGATGTCGGCGATACCGCCCGCATCCTGCTTGATGTCGAACTGTCCCGCACGCGCCTTGGATAATTCGCGCCGCATCCGCAGGCGCATGTCCCTCACGTCGGTTTGCAACGTGTCGCGGTGTACGGCGACGCAAAGTATGCGGCGCCGCGCCGCCGCGAACGCGTCGCGCAGATCCGCGTCGCCCGCCACGGGCCGCGCGCGCAGCAGCGCCTGATGTTCCCAGGTCCACGCGTCCTGGCGCTGGTAGCGCTCGAATGCATCGATACCCGTCATCAAGAATCCGCCCTTGCCGTTCGGCCGCAGACGCATATCGACTTCGTAGAGCCGGCCCGCCGCCGAATGGATGGTGAGCAGATGCACGATGCGTTGGCCCAATCGCAGAAAGAAGACGCCGTTGTCGAGCGGACGCTGGGCCCTCGTTTGCTGAATCTCACCGCTCGAATCGTGCAGAAAGACCAGATCGAGATCAGAGCCATACCCCAGTTCCAACCCCCCCAGCTTGCCGTAACCGGCGACCGCGACGCGTACCCGGCGCAGATTCGCCTCTTGGTCGCCGCAATACGGGATGCCGTACATCTCGGTCATTTGCTGCCAAGCGAGATCCATGCAGCATTGAACGATCAGCTCGGCAATATCGGTGAGCCTGTCGCTCACCTTCATCAGCGGCAGCCGCCCGGTGAGGTCGGCGAGCGCCACCTTGAATACGGCTACCTTCTGGAACTCCCGCAGCGCCTCCACCTGCCGCTCCGGATCGCCGGCGGGCAGCCGCTCGGTGCGCGCGGCGAGTTCCAGCACGAAGCTCTGGCGCGACGGCAGTTCGTCGAATGCCTTGCCATCGATCAGCTCGTCCAACAACAGCGGAAAGTCGGCGATTTGCCGCGCCAGGAAGCCGCTGATCGCACACACGTCGATCAGGCGATCGAGCGCGGCCGACTGCTCTTTGAGCAGCGCCAAATACGAGGACCGCGTACCGATGGCCTCCAATACGCGCAGCACCCGCTGCACCACGCTGGCCGGCTGGGGGTGCCGGGCCGCCGCCTTCAGCAAGCGCCCGAGAATGACGTGCAGTCGCCGCCGCCCCGCCTCATCCAGCCGCCGATAGGACGCGGCGCGCCGATAGGCTTCCAACGTCTCCGCGACCGCTGCGGCCTCGCCGCGCGGAAAGCCGCCCGCCTCGAGTTCCTCGTCGATCTTTGCGTCGTCGGACGCGAGCCAGTCCGCGCCCGTCTCTTGGTCCTTGGGTTGCGAGTCCGGCGCGCCGGACAACAATGCGTCGAATTGCCTCGCCACCCGATCGCGTGCCGAGTTGATGCACGCGATGCTGGCGGCCCAATCCGGCAAGCCCATGTTCACGCTCAGGCGGGCACGATCGATCGGCGAGTCGGGAAGCGAGTGAGTTTGTTCGTCACGGATGATCTGCAGGGCGTTCTCCGCCTTGCGCAGCACCAGGTAGGCGTCCGTCAATTCGGTAATGTCGGCGGCCGACATGAGCTTCGACCCCGCCAACAACGGCAGCACCTCGAGCAGCGAGGCATTCTGCAACCGCCGGTCGCTGCCGCCGCGTACCAGCTGCATGGATTGCACGATGAACTCGATCTCACGAATTCCGCCCCGCCCGAGCTTCAGATGTTGATCCAGTTCGCGCCGCGACACCTCGCGCGCGATCAGCGCTTTCATATCGCGGAGCGATTCGATCACACCGAAGTCGAGATAGCGGCGATACACGAACGGCCGCACGAATTCCGGGTATGCCTTCGCATAGCTCGCCGCGCCAAGGATGGGCCGCGCCTTGATCCAGGCATAGCGCTCCCAGTCGCGGCCATGTTCCTGCAGATAATCCTCGAGCGAGGCAAGACTCACCACCAATGATCCGCTGTCGCCGAACGGCCGCAAGCGCATGTCCACTCGGAATACGAAGCCATCCTCGTTCCTCACATCGAGCAGGCGAATGAGTTCGCGGCCGAGGCGGTTGAAATATTCCTCGTTATCCACCTCGCGCGGACCATCGGTCTGACCCGCCTCGGAGAACAGGAACACCAGATCGATGTCCGACGAGAAGTTCAATTCGCGGCCGCCCAGCTTGCCCATGCCCAGCACGATCAGCGGCACTTCCTCAGCCGCAGCGCCGCGCGGCAGCCCAAACACCTGCTGCAACTGCAATCGCGCCGCCGCGGCAGCCGCACGGATGCCGGCATCCGCAAAATCCGACAGCGCCAGCAAGGTTTCCCGCACGTCCGCGCGTCCGGCGACATCGCGCCAGGCAATGCGCAGCATTTCGCGGCGCCGCCACTCGCGCAAGATGTGCTGCGCGTCGGCGGCCGTCGCGGCCAATCTCGCGCGATCCTCGTACTCAGCACCGGCGACGCGCGCCGCGGACGGTTCCTCGTGCCGACTGAACCACTCGAGGGCTCGCGGATCCTGAATCAATGCCGAGGCGATGAACTCGCTGCCGGCGGCGACGCGCGGCAGTTCCGCACGCTGGCCTTCGGAAAGGCCCGCGTAGGCATTGACAAATGCCTCCTGGGCGGCGGCGCGCTCCCACCAAAGCGCCAGCGGCTGGCGCAAAACTTCCGGTACCGACTCGAAATCCACTTTTCCCACCCATGAACCGATCTTCGGGTGGTGATCTTACAGCGCCCTCAGGGCGCCCAATCGCAGTTCACCATCCAGGGGATACCGAATTTGTCGACGAGCATGCCGAAACGCGCGGCCCAGAAAGTCTGTCCGAATGGCATGATCACGGTGCCGCCGTCGGCCAAGGCACGAAATACGTCGTCGGCCCGAGCCGGTTCGCTGATCTGGATGGACACCGAGAAACCCTGCGGCTTCTGATAGTGCCCCGGCGGAGAATCGGACGCCATCAGCACGGCCTCCCCCACGACGAGCCGCGCATGAAGAATCTTGCTGCGCCATTCGGCCGGCACGTGTTGTTCCGCGGGAGATCCCGCGTGGGTCAACATCGCCTCGATCTTGGCGCCGAGACACCGCTCGTAGTACCTGAACGCCGTCTCGCAGTCGCCATTGAAATGCAGGTAGGGCAGTAGTTGCATGGTGCGCTCCTGTGAAGGTTCACATTAGGACAGGTTCACATTAGGACGAACGTCAACAGCCCAAACCGACACGGCCGCTGAAGTTATACGTGCAGAAATTGACGAATCCCCCCACGGCGGGCGGCCACGCGAACCGTCCTGTTTTGCAAAAATACGTCTTGCTGCTGTCCGAGACGTACCTTGAGTTGCGCATACTCAATTGGAGGAACGGCAAACGATATGCACCAGCTTGCACCGCTCGACGACAGCCAAGTCCTTTCGCCGGCCGATATGGCGCTCGCCCTCAAACTTGTGAGCGAGACCGACCTTTTGCGGCTGAAGACGATTGCGCGGTTGCATTCCCGCGGCCTTCCTCCTGATCTCAGCTGGGAGGATTTGATTCAGGAAGCGTTCGCGCGGGTGCTTACCGGCTCTCGGCGACAGCCCGAAGGAGTAGCCACGATCGCATTTCTCGCCGGAGTCATGCGCAGCCTGAAGGCAGAGCACTGGCGCCGCGTCTCGAGGAGTCCTGATTACGGACGCGCGGATCACGCCGTGGAACCGTGGGATCCAGCGCCCGACCCAGAGCATTCGCTCAACGCGATGCAGGAACTCGCTGCAATCGACCGGCTGTTCGCGGACGATTCCTTGGCACTCCAGATCATCGCGGGTTTGAGCGAAGGCCTCTCCGCGGAACAGATTCGCAGGGCGAGTGACATTTCCAAGACAGACTATGACTCGGCGCGAAAACGCATGCGCCGAATATTGCTCCGAGAAGGACTCACATCATGCGCAAGAAGCTGACGGCAGCACGGCCCGAAATATCGCTCTCTCGGTTGTTGGAGGCACTCGAACAAGAGTTGATCGAGGCCTCGGACGACGAAATCATGGCTGCCGCCGCGGATTTGGGCATGAATCCAAGGATGAAAGGTTCAGCGGCATTTGCCGGTCTGAAATACCCAGCCAATCCGCGCTTATCCGATTTCTTCGACATGGACGCATGGCACGGCATGCAAACCGAGGAAGAGCGCATCTCCCGGGAAACGAGATTGCGCCTGAAAATCAAGCCGCCGGTCTAGCGGATGGCCGCCATGAATAACCTCGGAAACGGCAGCAACACCGAACCATCCGACAATGCGGGATAAGCACGAGCCACGGCGGCCGTGTACCGCTCGAGATACGCCGCACGCGAAGGAGCATCGAGCGGCTCCAGGAACGGCCGCAGGCCGCTGCCCTTGAACCATTCCACAATCGCCGCGGCTCCGCCCGGCAGCGGGTGATGGTAGGTGGTCCGCCACACATCCACCCGGCTGCAAAGCGGCCGCAGCAGTTCGTAATACCAATCGGCACTGCCCAGCGGCGTGCGACTCGCCGACGCCGCTGCCAACATGGGCGCCCAAGGCCCGTCGGCCGCGATCTCACGCATCAGCCGGTGTGCGGGAACATCGAGGTTATCCGGCATTTGAATGGCTAGGCCGCCGCCGGTGGCGAGCCTACCGACGAGCGCCGGCAATAACCTGGCGTGATCGGGGAGCCAGTGCAACACGGCGTTCGCCAGTATCACGTCGAAAGGGCCGGCATCGTTCCATCCTTCGATACCGCCTAGCGCGAATCGGACCTTCGGCAGGCGCTGACGGGCTGCCTCGATCATATCGGCAGAACTGTCGAGGCCGCGCACCGCAGCGTTGGGAAAACGAGCCGCCAATACCTCGGTGGAGTTACCCGGCCCACATCCTAGATCAATCGCCGCTCGCGCCTCGATGACCGGCAGCGCCGCCAGGAGATCGCGTACCGGGCGTGTCCGTTCCTCCTCGAAAGTCACATATTGCGCAGCAGACCAGCTCATCGCGAGATGGTATCAGCCGCGCGCAGGTCCCGCTGCACCGCGCCGGTCCCGCTGCACCGCGCAAATCTCCTGCCATGGGTACCCACCGACCGCAGGCCACAGCTATGCGGCAACTTCATGGTAAATAAGGGGAAAAGCCCGATTTTGCAGAGTGAATTGCGCAGCGAATTCTTCTACAATACTGGATATAACCACAGTATTTGAGGAGCCCTACATGGATGGGAATCCCGTGACGGACCGGGACGCATCGCCCCTCCGCGACGCGCCGCTCAACGACGCATCGCCGCTCAACGACGCATCGCCACGCAGCGACGAATCGGCATCGCCCCTCAGCGCCTCGCTATCATTGGCCGAACTCGAAGCGCAAATCACCGAGCTCGCCGGCCACCTGAATGCCGCCAATTATCGCTGGCTCACCCTGATCGGCGAGTTCGATCGGCGCAACGGCTGGGCGGATGGGAAGTTGCCCTCCTGCGCGCACTGGCTGAACTTCAAGTGCGGCCTGAATCTGGGCGCGGCCCGCGAGAAGGTGCGCGTCGCGCATGCCCTGGTCGATTTGCCGCGGATCGCCGCCTCGATGGCGCGGGGCGAATTGAGCTATTCGAAAGTGCGGGCGCTGTCGCGCGTCGCCTGCCCGGCCACCGAAGAGGGATTGCTGATGATCGCGCTGCACGGCACGGCCCATCATGTGGAGCGCCTGGTGCAAGGCTACCGCCGGGCGCAGCAAGCGCAAGCACTCGGCCGCGAAGCGCAGCAGCACGCGACGCGCAGCGTGAGCTACGGGTACGCGGAGGACGGCAGCCTCGTGCTCAAAGCGCGACTGCCCGCCGTGGCGGGGGCGATGCTGATCAAGGCGCTCGATGCGGCCCTGGAGAGCCTGCCCGAGCGCGAGATCTCGGCCGAGGTGCTCCACGAGCGCTCGATCTGCTATCCGGCGCGGCGCGCCGATGCGCTCGCCGCCGTGGCGGAGAGCTATCTCGCCGAGTCCGAATCCTCGTCGAGGAGCGCCGATCGCTACCAAGTCGTGGTGCACGTGGATGCCGAGACGCTGCACGAGTATGCGCCCGGGCGCTGCGAGATCGAGCAGGGGCCCTCTCTGCCCGCCGAGACCGTGCGCCGCCTCGCCTGCGATGCGAGCCTGCTGCGCGTGCTCGAGAGCGAGGAGGGCGAACCGCTCGATGTGGGGCGTAGAACGCGCAGCATTCCGCCCGCGATCCGCCGCGCGCTGCATACCCGCGACGGCGGCTGCCGCTTTCCCGGCTGCACCCACCAACGCTACGTCGACGCGCATCACATCGAGCACTGGGCGGATGGCGGGGAGACCAAACTCTCCAACTTAGTCACCCTGTGCCGCCTGCACCACCGCTTGGTGCACGGGCCAGATCCTGATCGACACGCCTCCCGGGGGCGGCTGGCGCTTCCTGCACCCGGACGGGCGGCACTTCGAGGTGATCCGCTGCACGCACACGCCCTCCTACGCGGCGGATGAGTTGGAACTCACCCATGCCGCCCTCGGCATTCACATCGACAGCGACACCGCGGC
Source organism: Steroidobacteraceae bacterium (assembly GCA_036498345.1). Taxonomy (GTDB): domain Bacteria; phylum Pseudomonadota; class Gammaproteobacteria; order Steroidobacterales; family Steroidobacteraceae; genus Bog-1198. Next base: position 112 of record DASYFQ010000112.1, on the reverse strand, counting down.
GACCCGCTGGCGGGGTGAGCGCATGGACTACGACCTCGGCGTGTGGGTGCTGTGTAACCAGGCCAAGCGCGCCCGCGCCCAGGCCAATCTCGATTGGGAGGAACAACACGTT